>JAIEOS010000035.1 GCA_019750295.1 Bdellovibrionales bacterium
GCAAATTCGAAAAGGTCTCTGAGGATCAGGGCGAAGCCTTTTTAGAAAACGTCATAAAGAACCAAGGCCAACCCCTTAAAAATCCAAGCTCTCCGTAGTGAATTAGATCGCAACGCGTTTAAAAGAATAGTTAATTTTAAGTGAATAACGTAAATAAATTTCATCGAACCTAGGAAATGCATTTTACTGGAGTTACTGTCACGCCAAACAAACTAAGAGCCGCTCTTGGTAAAAAAAGGAGACCCATATGTTAAAAATTTTTATCGCAACGACGTTATTGTTTTCGGTGGCTTATGCCGAGGAGTATTTCGTAGAACCACTGGTGTGTACCGCACGATGGGAAAAGCAGCCGAAAGGGGCTCACGAATCCTACGAGTACGCCACATTGACCATTACCTCTTTTAAAAGCGTAAGAGCTAACGATTGCTCACTTGTCGACTCTACCGGAACAGCAACAGACTTCGGTAAAGACGCTTTCGACGGGGTCAATTTAAATTCAAGTGAGGGCTACCTCGGAAGTTGGTTCGGTGGACCACTGGAAAAGAATGGATCTAAAGTTCAAGTTCCTTTCGGAGTCTGGGGCGCACCCCTCGAACTCTCAATTATCAACACGAACGTCACTGACGGCGCCCAATTCGACACCCTCACCGGCCGAGAAAAATTCCAAGACACCTTCTACAACCTGATCTGCCAAGCCCGAGTCGTAAAAACCCCCACCCACATCGAAAACAACACCAAAAACTGCAAACCCTAACCCACCAAGCAGCTCTATCGTAAGTTCAGCGAAGACCCACCTCCCGCGAGTCTTCGCTGAACTTTTAGCATCTCACCCACAATTTAACGAAGTTCAGAGTCATCAAAAAATTCAAAGAATTTGACCCTTTTGAAGTTCGGTCTTTTTCCTTTGAAAGTCCTTCAAGCGACCTCCCGTTAGCGTGAAGCGATTTTCGGGACTCCTGCCCGAAAAAACGGGCGAGGGCAGGAGCCCGCGTCGCTGGAAGGACTTTCAAAGGAAAAAGACCGAACTTCAAAACGCGTCTCATTCTGAGACGTCAAAACTTTATCCATTCCCCTAACAAACCGACGACACTCCCCGATCAAATCCACTGAGAGCCCTCATTACGTCGGCACAATTATTGGATATCATTGCCTATAAGAAGGTAGGGGGAATTATGAAGGCTCTAGGTTATCTAGCCTTATTGACATTAACGGCGTCCATCGCATCGGCCGAGGTCACCCAAGGTGGTCTTTGGAATGAGGTTTTCGGCGGAAGCCCATCAACTCTAAGAGTTGTTGTGGATCGCACCCCTAATCGCCAAACATTATCTGTTTATCGAGGCGAGAACAGTGAACCTTTGCGTTTTAAAATCTCCACTGGTCGCGAAGAGTTCGAACTCCCCACAAGTCCACTCGTAAATCCTTACTGCTCCTTTACACCCACAGGAAATGTGTTTACTCCGCAACGCCTTGTTCCTAACCATATCTCAAACACTTGGGAAGATGCGGAAATGCCGAACTCGGTATTTTTTAGAGGAGGCGTTGCTCTCCACGGAACAACCACTCCCGAGGGGAATAGAGCTTTAGGAACACAAGCCTCTGGGGGTTGCGTTCGCTTGAGCGTGGCCGACTCAAAGACTGTTTTTGATTTGATTCAATCTCATGGCGTGACGGATGCTCGCCGCCGCACCACTTACAATAACGTGAGCATCGAGGTGATTGACCAGCGTCCTCCGGAAGAGATTCAAAAACTCGAAAAACAATGTAACGACACTCGTCGCTTTTGGGATGAAAACTGCAAACAAGAACTCACAGAATGGAGAGGTCGTTGCAAGTCGACTTACGAGGCGGAGATGCCAGTCCTTCGCACGTGCCTTAAACAACGCCGCGATGATCCTCGCCAGCAAAATCCAGAAACACCCACAGCTTGCGTGAAAACACCTGAATTGGATTCGTGCTTAAAAGAGTTTATTAGCCACCGCAATCGTTGTAAGGCCGCCATCACTCAGTGGCAGCGCGCGAATTCGAATCGAACCGAAATCAATAACACTCCTCCTCCGGCGCAAGAAGTGAGAGCCCCGCTCCCACCGTCACGCCCCGCGGAGTTGTCACAGCAGGCCCCTGCAGCTCGCGCGGCATCTCCCAGCGCAATGCCTTTGCCGGTGTCTCGTCCCCTGAATCTTATTCCTCAGGGAGTTCCATCCTCTACGCCTCGACCCCAAGCTCGACCGGCCGAAGCTCCGCCTCGCCCGCCAGCCGACGTGCCCCACGTGGACGCACGTCGACCTCAGCCGCCGCGTCCTCGCGAGACACGGCCACAAAGTTCTGATTTATGGATGGATACCGTTTCGAATTAAATTAAACGTCGTTCTCTGTGGACTCTTCACTGGAAGAGTCTTCGTCTTCAAACGTCTCAGCAATCTCTGCCACGTCCTCGATCGATGCGACTTCGAGCTCTTCGGTGGATTGCGCTTGAAGGGTCGCTTCCGACTCCTGAGACAATGCCGCCATCTCTTTCGCCTGTTGAGCCAGCGCTTGCTGAGCTTCGTACTTTTCTAACCAACGGCGGTCTTTTTTATCGACCAACTCACCGACGGCGATGGCTTCTCGTAAGTCCTCCGCTTTTTCGCGGTCACGTTTTTCTTTTTGACGACGCTTTTCTTCCTCGAAGAACTCAGAAGACGTGTCGATGGTATCTAACTTTTGCACGATGTTGAGGAGCTCCTCCTCGCCTTCAGAGTAAGAGGTTCCGATTTGGGCCGACATGCCTTCCGTGACGGAACTTAATGTCTCCTTCTCTTCTTCGTCACCGATCCCTTCAGGGATCAACTGATCGATTTCTGAGAGCGACGGAAGCTCTTCTAAATTGCGAAGACCAAAAATCTCTAAAAATTTACGAGTGGTGCCGTAGCTCATCGGCTTACCGGGCAAGTCCTCGGCCTTCCCTTGGAAATTCACTAAACCTTTTTCCATAAGAGCGCGGACCAAGTGACCCGATTCAACGCCGCGGATCTGATCCACTTCGTTTTTAATGATCGGTTGTTTGTAGGCGATGATCGATAGAACTTCGAGAGCGGGACCACTCAGACGAAATGGCCGAGCTTTGTTGATTCGCTTTAAGAACTCCATGTTATCCATTTTGGTGCGCAGTTGGTAACCACCGACCACTTCGTCAAGAGTCACACCGCGAGTGGGATCTGCAAGGATCACTTGAAGTTGCTCAATGGCGCTTTTTAACTGGCGATTATCAACATTAGTTCCCACGAAAATCTGTTTCACCATCGAGAACGAGAGGGGCTTTTGGGACGCAAAAAACAACCCTTCTAAAATGGATAAAAGCTGGAAGGAGTCGATAAATTCAACCGGAGCTTCCTCTTGAGACGTCAGCTGAAAGTTTTCCGAATCTTCGGGCGCCGCCGCTGTATCCATTACGTCTTCGTTATCAAACATTTTCCGTCTCCTTCATTTCCTGATCATCCACAATCAGATTGCGCTCCGCCTGGGCGATATCTTCATCGCTCGCCACTTGTTCCAACTCTTCTCCAATATTAATTTTATCGACGTGAACATGATCCAGATCATTCACTTCGAATAAACTGTCGGCCACCTGCTCGGAACCCTGAGAATCATACTCCTGCACTTGATCCACATGATGAGTGGCAATTTCGGTTTTGGAGGTCACGTGGATATCGGTATAAACATCAGATTGAAACAAAGAAACCATTCCCATTTTTCCCAACTCTAACAGAGAGAGAAAAGTAATCAGTAACTCGTTTCGCTTGTCATCCGCAGACTGAATCAAGCTATTGAGCGTGATCGTCTTACCCACCACAAAGCGATCTTTGATTTCCAAAATGCGAGCAGCGATGGACTTTGTCTTGTTAGCAACTCTATGGACTTTATTTTTAATATTTTTTATGGCGCGACGATAAAAAGAAATCAGTGAGAACAATCCGCCTTCATCGAGCAGGATTTCGGTCTCATCTCCATCGTCCGCAAAACTTTCCGGAGCTCCCCGATTAAAAAGATCGCGTCCCAACAGAGGGCGTTTGTAGAGCTCTTTAGAGACTTCCTGGAATTTTTGATACTCCAAGAGGCGGTTCACAAGCTCTTTGCGCGGATCTTCAGTTTCGAGCAACTCGCCCTCTTCCGTATATTGCGGAAGTAGCATTTGCGATTTGATTTGAATCAGAGTTGCGGCCATGGCGACAAAGTCTCCCGCCGTCTCTAGATCCAGCTCTTTCATCCGACGGATGTAATCAAAATATTGGCTCGTGATCTTATGGATATCGATATCAAAAATGTTCATTTCCTCTTTACGAATAAGGTAAAGAAGCAGAGGGAGAGGACCGTCAAAATAGGGTAAGTGTATATCTATACTCATAAGTTACTTTAAGTGTTAATTAGGTCGACAGAATAGCGAACAATCCAATCCACTGGATAGGCTAAAAATCGCAAAACGCCCATTATGACAAATAGCATCAAGATCACGCTCAGAATCATTTGGTTAGTTTCTAACCATGTATCCCACTTAATGGGGATAAATCGGGCAATCACCTTTCCACCGTCCAATGGGTGAAGCGGCAATAGATTAAAAAAAGCCAAATAAAGATTTAATTTTAGAAATATCAAAGACATCTGAATCATCGGCTGAGTGACATCGAACAAATTCTGTCGAATCAGCACGGCGAGAATCACCAAACCTACTAAAAACAAGAGGATGTTCGAGGCGGGCCCTGCAAGAGCAATCCAAAACATATCCTGACGGGGTCGCGCCAAGTTTCGACTGTTCACCGGCACCGGCTTAGCCCATCCAAAGAGTGGCATCGAAGTTAAAATCGCCATGATCGGTAAAATCACCGTGCCAACGACATCGATGTGAGCCATGGGATTCAGAGTTAATCTCCCCATCATTTCCGCCGTGCGATCCCCTTTAAGGCGCGCCATCCAACCATGGGCGTACTCGTGAAAGCATAAGGAAAATAAAAACGGAATAAAAAACAAAATAGCTAAACTGATCTGTTCGGGTGTAAACATGACGTCAGTTTACGACCGTTTTTTGACGAATGTCTAGTGCTCAATCCTAATTTTTAGTAATAGTACCAATTGATCAAAAATCCTAAAATGAAAATCTGCGGGACACTCACCAAAGGCAACAGGAGAGCGATCTTCCAGGATTTCGTCGTCTCGCGAATGGCGAGAATTTCGGTGAGATCGGTCGCCACTCCCGCCATAAGAAATATAAACGCATTGCCCGCGGCATGCGCGACGTTGACCAAATCCGCAGCTAAAGGAACGGATCCTTCCGAGCACACTTCAATCCCCGTGGCCGCCAGTAAAGTGAGACTCATTCC
>JAIEOS010000036.1 GCA_019750295.1 Bdellovibrionales bacterium
CCTTTTTTGAGATTAAATAAGAGATCTTCGTCATTAAGTCTTTTAAAAATGTAAGTGAGCGTCTCTTCGGAGCGCGCCTCGAGCACCTCGCAGAGAAAGCGAGTATCTACGGTGCGCTGAGGCTCATTTTTAAGAGATTCAATCGCAATGACCTCGGGGCTGACGATATCCACCAAGGCCGCCCCGTGAGATTTTTTAAGTTTCTCCGCAAACGTTTGAGGTGTTTTTAGAGCAATGGCAAGATCTTGAGTAAAATTAATTCCACCGACCGGGAGCGACGCTGCAAAAGCGATCTTTCCGTTTTTATAGGCGATGATATCTGTCAGCATTCCACCCATATCGATGATCGCAACGCCGTCTTTTTGCTCTTCTGGAGTCGTCATAGCCATTGATGTGGCTAAGCCTTGCGGAACGAATTCGACAATATCCATGCCGCAACTCTCTACACACTCTTTAGCCATGACAAGATTCTTTTTGGCTGCTGTGATGATCGCCATCGTGACTTCGAGCGAAGTTCCGCGATGGCCCACCGGAGCTTCGTCGAAACGAAGAGACTCCATTTTAAATTGCTGAGGTTGAGAAAATAAGATCTCTCGATCGCTGCGAATCTGTGCAGACTCCAGCGCCGAAGCCTTCACTGCATCTATATCCCTATCACTCACCAGTCTTTTAATGGCGACAGTCCCTTTAGAAAAAACTCTCTCCACAGAAACATCCGCAAAAGAAACGTAAACTTGAGGAATTGCAAAACTGGCAACGAGTTCTACTTCCGCTTTCACTTTGCGAATGGCCAATGTGATTTCTTTGGAATCGATGATTTGACCCTGGTGATAGCCTTTATGAGGAGCATGAGCAATGGCGACCACTTCCCACGAATTGCCTCGTTGTTCAGCAACGGCTAACACGACTTTGGTTGAGCCAATATCAAGGCTCGCTAGACTATATGCTTTCGTTTTCGACATCCGTATCTCACTTAAGCTATTAATTTCAGGACTCACGTCATATGTGAATCTGATAACCTATACTTAAGCCTACGAATGCTTACGCAGCCTGACAAGGACTTTCTTCGAGAAGCTCGCGTCGATGACGCGCCACTTTTGTTTTTGACTTTCAAGGTACTTTATCACGCTTGCTGCACGCTTTGCACGCAACTCAATTTCTGTTTCTCCGAGTACAACGAGTCCCGTATCCGAACGCATGAGTTCTAACTTAAGGCCTTCACTATCCGTCCACTTAATTTCCGAAATCGTTGCACGACTGACAGTTCCATTCTCAGGAAGTGCGTCGACCAAACTGATAATTTTTTTTAAACGAGCGGAGTCCTTAACAACGGAAGTATCTCGAAGAATAGGAGCGTCGGGAGCTGATTCGATAGGTATGGGCTCTAGCAGAATCCCATCGAAGGTCACAGGAATTATTTGACCTTTCCTATCTTGATACAGGATTGCAACTTCTCGAACATGAATGACGGCGGAAAGATGCGAAGGTAAATCTCTTTGCACCTGGGCCGAAAGAATTCTTTCATCCTTAAGAATATCTTTGGCGATTTTATCGAGGTCCAATCGCCAAATATTTTTGGTGCTGTAATTTTTGAGAACTTTTTGCGCGGAGGATATGGCGCTGCCTTCCAGTGAAGATTTTTTTCGGGCATTTTCACCCTCAACAATTGTAACACTTACTTTTTTAACGGTAAAAAAATGTGAATCCCAGTAGAGTAGCGAAGCTGACAATCCAACTGCCATAACCAGAGACAACAACACGAGGATTTTTTTTGAAAACTTCATATATATAGGTTAGGTTTTTGAAACTGATTCTACAAGTCCCGACCCCATTTTTGCGAGGTTCAGTTTGTCAGGACTTAAGGCAAGGAAAACAATGCAGCTGAAACAATACATCATCGCCGTAATTGTGCTATTAAACTCGCTGACAGCATATGGATTAGAAGTTTACGAGGCGAATGCCTTGGCACCTGTTATCATAGGCCAACAGGCGATTCGATTCCCTACCAATTATTTTTCGGCCCGCCAAGCCTTTCGAAGCTGGGGAAACAACAAAAAATTTAAGTCTGGTGTTATTTCTGTTCCGTCGTCTCAAGATCCTGACCTCACCATGGATTACATCTTTTTCCCAAGCTCCGAGAAGTCCGGGAAACTCGTGATACTAACGTCAGGTATTCATGGCGCCGAAGCTCCGGCCGGTCATGCCATTCAGGAACTGGTTTTCAAAGAATTTATTTCTACCAATAAGTTTCCTAAAATTAACTATTTGTTCATACATTCCATCAACCCTTTTGGATTTAAATACTACCGGCGAGTGACGGAAAACAATATCGATCTCAATCGCAACTTTGCCACCCCGGAAGAGTTTGCGACAAGTAACTCCGATTACGAGAAGCTTAAAAAAGTCCTCGAACCCAAGGGGGAAGCCAACACCTCGTGGGTCACACGCTGGGGTTTTTACGCTCAAGCCGCTTTCTACAATATTCGTTACGGAAAAAAAACTTTTCTCCAGGCCTTGCGGGGTCAGTACAAAGAGCCCCAAGGTGTTTTTTATGGAGGGACCTCCGTCGAACCGCAGATTCAAGTTTTGCAGAACACCATTCGAGAAATCGCAGCGCCATTTGAACACATCTATCACATCGACCTCCATACCGGCTTCGGAGAAAAAGGGAAGCTCCATCTTTTTGGGAGCGACGAGCTCCAACCCAAAGATGCGCAATGGGTGAGGGATTTTTTCTCCGGATATGAGGTCGACACTGGTCACGATCAAGATTTCTACTCGACTTACGGTGATTTTAGCGACTGGATGTGGAGAACATTCGAAAAGAAAAAGGTGATCTCCATGACCTTCGAATTTGGAACCAAAAATAGTCAAACTTTGCGAGGTGGGTTAGACTCGTTATGGACAACAGTGACGGAAAACCAAGGGCATCAAAACAAATATGTTTCGATCGCAGATCAAAAACGCACCCGAAATTTTTACGAAAATTTATTCAATCCCGCATCCCCCGCTTGGCAACAGCAAGTTTTAGAACAAGGACATCAGACCCTACTCACCACTTTCGAGCGCTTTGAAAAACTCTAATCATCCTTACCGAAGTGGGATCGCTGCTGTAGCTCACAAAAGACTCTCCTTTTTTCAAATCAGGGAATAGGCCTTGCAATATATCACTCTAAGAGTAGGTAATCCGTTATAACCAATCTAAGACCTACAAAGGTGCGTAATTATGGCCAAAATTTCAGGCTTGTCTGTTCTTTTGACACTCTTATTCTCTCTCGGTCATCGAGCCTCTGCGCAATCGAACCCCATAGATTATGCACCCGCCGTAGAGCAGTTTCTGCAACTTTATAAGACCGAATCCAACACCACACGATCTGTCGACTACACCGCTTTGAATCCGTTACTCCCGCACTCCTCGGTCCATGACTTTATTAACAATTACGAAATGATCCGTAAGGTCTTTCAGGAAGCCGGTACACGCCAAGAAGTCAATCGGCGCACCTACATGTGGCGTTTCGTGACAAAATCCATCGATCAGATGGCAGAGCTTCCAGCGCTCGTGGCGCTGGCTCAGTATATGGAAGAGATGAAAACCAGAAATGATTTTAGCCACGAGTCGCTCCTCGAAAGAGTCTACGCCACCATCGAAAATCGCTTAGTGGCCATCGATCGGAGCGTAAAAATCGTCAATACTTTTGATCGGGAAATGGCTGAACACATCGCTCTCCAATTGAATTCTCTTTTGCTCAGTTCTCGCTCTCCAGTTGAGGACGTTGTTTTTGAAAAAATTCACCTCGCACTCGCCGAAAAAGCCGATCTGACTCACTTGAGTGACCGGGCCACCACCAAAATCACGGACTGGATTCAGGGAAGATTGATCAATACCACACGGGTGTGGATCTTTCGCCTCGCCGTCGTCACCGTCGCTGCGGGATCCTACTCTCACTTCTACGATGGAAACTTGATGCTCACCGATATTTTTGCGGGATCTTCACTCTTGGTGGGTGGGAGTTGGCTGGCGTTAGTGGCTCACAATTATTTCGGCGGTCGATATGCCGTAAATCTCGTTGCCGAAACTGTCGATCGAACTTTAAATCGGATGGTCAACTTCATAAATAAAAATAAAGAACGACTCGGTCCTGTGAGTCGGACTGGGTTGGATCATATCCAACTCTTGAGCTGTCGTCAGCTTTTTGCGAAGTAGTCGCGATTCTTTGCTGGGCTCAGGATGACGGCGACCTACTTGCGGCCGAGAAAGACGTACTCTTTCTCGAGGGAAATTCCGGTTTTCTCTTGAATGGTTTTTTGGATATGTCGCGTGAGAGATTCAACATCGTCGGCCGTGGCGCCGCCGGTGTTCACAATAAAATTCGCATGCTTTTCTGACACCTTGGCCCCATTTATACTAAAACCTTTAAGGCCGTTTTCTTCAATCAGCCGCCCCGATTTGTTCCCTGGAGGATTTTTAAAAACAGAGCCACAGCTCGGTTCACCTAAAGGCTGCGTGCTCATACGACGTTTATTGCTTTCCTGAAGCACTTTAAGCATTCCTTCGTCCGGCGGTAGAGACCAACTGAGCCCCACTCGATAAATGACTCCTGGGCGCCACCCTTCGCACTTACGATACTGCCACTGAAGCTCATTGCTTTCCAACCGTCTCAGCTTAAAATCACGACTGTTAAGATCGACCACTTCAATCCATGAAACAATCTCGTGAAATTCTTTTGGAGAGACGTCATGACTAACGCCCGCATTCATCACCACACCGCCACCAACGTCTCCGGGAAGGCCTGCGAGGAAGATTGCAGGCATCAAGCGATGCTTGATAAATATTTTGAGAATATCGGCTTTGGGCACTCCCGCCTGCGCCACGATCTCTAGAACTCCATTGGTGTAAGTGCTGGACTCGACGGTATTGAGATTTTGCAAAAGAATGACCAAACCTTCGATACCACGATCACTCACAAGCACGTTAGAACCACCACTGAGAACGGTGATCGGAAGACGTTGATCTCTCGCCCACAAACAAGCGGCGATCAATTCTTTTTTGTTGGATGGAAGGGCAGCCCAGTCCGCCTTACCCCCGATCTTCCAGGTGGTATGCTCCGCGAGAGAATAATTTTTCTTTATAAATGAAATGCTCATAAATCGTAAAACTTATTCACGTCGCCAGCACCCAAACACACGAGGACGCTATTGGATTCGGGTTTTTCTAAAATAATTCTTTTGGCGTTCGCTAAACTTCCCACATACTGAGCTGGCTTATCCACAATATCGAGCGCTAAATTTTGGCTGTGGATTCCCTCGATCTCGTGCTCTCCGGCAGGATAAATATCGAGAAGAAAAACTTTGTCAGCATCATTAAAGCAACTTAAGAATTCATTCCAACACAGTTTGGTTCGTGAGTAGCGGTGAGGCTGAAAAAGCACAGATATTTTTTGATCCGGAAACTTCTCTCTAAAGGCTTGAAGTGTCGCTTTGATCTCTGTGGGATGGTGTCCGTAATCATCATAAACGGTCACGCCCTTGATCTCACCTCGGTAATGGAAGCGACGATCGACGCCGCTAAAGTGTTTAAGCCCATCACAGCACTCTTTCCATGTTAAGCCCGCAAGATGAGCCGCCACGGCTGCCGCCAGCGCATTGAGCGCATTATGATGGCCAGGAACCTGGAGGTGAAATTCTCCAAGCTCCTCGCCCGACTTGGACATAATTTTATACTGAGAGCGATGTCCTTGAATATAGTAATCAGAATTCTTATCGGTCCCATAAAAGAGAATCGGCTTGGGAAAGTCGTTAAAGATTTCGCGGATGCGAACATCATCTCCACAGGCCACCACCGCTCCGTAAAATGGAACTTTAAGAGCGAAATCATAAAATGCGGACTGCACGGCTTCCATAGAACCGTAATGATCCAAATGGTCATTATCGATATTGGTGATCACCGCAATCTCAGGATTGAGTCGCGAAAAACTTCCATCGCTCTCGTCGGCTTCGGCCAACATCCATTCTCCGTCACCCAAACGGGCCGT
>JAIEOS010000037.1 GCA_019750295.1 Bdellovibrionales bacterium
GGTTCCAGCACCCTGCGTGCACGAAACAGGTTCCAGGTTCCTTGAAGGAACCTGGAACCTTTTTCGTGCACGCAGGGAGCTGGAACCCTCTGTCTAGTGTTTTGACGGGTGGAAGGTTTTTGGAGTTTGTGGGGAGGCGGGAAGGATTTTAGGCCGCTGGCGCGTGGCACTGGGCTTGCTCATTAGGGAGGTAGCTCAGGGGGAGTTATGAAAATATTCACTATCGTTTTTATCAGTGCTTTATTTGCTGGAAATGCTTTTGCTAAACCTAAAAGTCTTAGCGACGCCTTTCGAAAAGCCATCAATCAGTCCGAAGTTGAGAAAACTCAAACTAAAATCACTTTAGATATCGAGAAAAAAAGTCGTGCCTCCTCTTGGAAGGATCGCGGGAATTCTCCGTACTTAGTCAAAGTGGACTCCGACATCATCGCCGAAGCTCCAGTGACAATCATTCACACACGTAAGGCCCCTAAATTTGATTCTTCGGGTGAAGCTGAAAGAGCTCTCGCTCGAGAACTCAACGATCTTCAGTAAATTGAACTTTAAATCGGCCAAAATAGGGTGGGAACTATGAAATCAGTTTTAGCATTAATCACTGTATTGACGGTAAACCTAAGTCACGCGGACCTAGCGTCCGAGCTAGCCAGTGCTTTAAAACAATCAGCGGCGGATAAAGACGCCACTCGCTTAAATTTGCAGATCGACGACAGTTCGGTCGACGCCAAATGGAAGACGGCCGAAGTCAGCGTTTTAAAAGAGTCCTCGGTGATCGTAACTGAAGAGGTGGCGAGAGTGGATGCCAATACCTTTACTCCGGAATCTGAGGATGAAGAAGTCGTTGGGGATGAAGTGAGAAACATCGCTCGTGAAGTGAAAACCTCACAGGCAGTGGCCAGAGACGCCGTACAACCGAAGCCCGTGAGTGCTCGCTAAAATATTGACAGATTTTACCTCGTAAAACCGTCTCACTCTCGAGCGCACCTTAGCTCAAGTCCCATTCCTTAGAGATGGTCCTTGTGGCTGTTGATTATATATTCAGTTGTCCAAACTTTATTGTCTCAGAATCCATCTTGAGACACTAGGACACCTCTATACTGTTTTTAAAGTTGGTCCCTTCCTTGCTCATAGGTATTGGTAAGTGGGGTATCAATGAAAACTTTAATTCTTGTAATGACGATCTTAACTTCGAATATCTGTAAAGCCGATTTAGCAGCTCAATTAGCGGCGGCATTAAACCAGTCGGCCGAGGACAAAAAAGCGACAACACAAAACTTACAAGTGGATGATGGATCCGTCAAAGCATCATTCTCTCGCGGTGGCGTTTCTACCATTAAAGATGCAGAAACAGCAGCCCAAATTGAACAGGCTCCGAGCCAACTCTCTGCTGACAGTGAAGAGGTTGAAGTTCAAGACGGATTGCAAGAAACCATTGCTGCGGAAATTCAAGAGGCTCGCGCAGTGGCACTACAAAAAAATGGAAAATAGAATTTAAGTGATGGGGGGTCGCTGCCTCGACTCTGAATGGAGCGAGGCAGTGACAATCACTTTAAAATTGAATACCAAACCACTTAGGGGCCGTCAGATGACGGCTCTTTTTTTTAGGGAATCGCTTGGGAATCAGTGACAAGCGCTGTCCTCTTTTGGTACCGTCTCGGTATGAACTCTTTTATAGAAAAAGTACGTGTGGGATGGAAAACATCGGCGCTTTGCGTGGGACTTGATTCCGATCTGAATAAACTTCCTCCCCATTTAGGCCAGCAACCCTCGGCACTTTTCGAGTTCAATACAGCGATCATCGATGCAACTCATGATCTTGTCTGTGCTTATAAACCCCAGATCGCTTATTACGCCGCGATCGGTGCGGAAGAGCAACTTAAGAAAACTATTAATTACATTCATCAAAAGTATCCTCAGATTCCCGTGATTCTCGATGCCAAACGTGGAGATATTGAGGATACGGCCGAGATGTACGCGCGTGAAGCGTTTGAAGTTTATAAGGCGGATGCCGTCACCGTAAATCCCTACATGGGGGGAGACACTCTTCAGCCATTTCTAAAATATAAAGATAAGGGCATTATCATCTTATGCAAAACTTCCAATGCCGGGAGTGCTGAGCTTCAAAATCTAAAGGTGGGAGGTCAGCCACTTTACCAAGTGGTTGCGCAGAAAGCGGCCGGAGAATGGAATGCTCATAAAAACACGCTTCTGGTTGTCGGTGGAACCCATGCTTCTGAGCTCAAGGAGATTCGCAAAGTTGTAGGTGAAGAGATGATTTTCTTGGTTCCGGGAGTGGGAGCTCAAGGGGGATCAGCGAAAGATGTGATTCAAAATGGAGCCAATTCTCAAGGCCAAGGTTTGATCATCAATAGTTCGCGAGCCATCATTTACGCGTCCTCGGGACAAGACTTTGCCGAGGCGGCTCGCCAGGCTGCGCTGAAAACGATTGAGAGTTTTAAATTTTGAAATTTCTCCTCTGTAACATAATTCTTTTTTTAATGATGGACTCGTCGTTGGCGGCTCCGTTGTTGAGCTCTCAGGATATTGAAGAGAGCATCTCTAAGATAAAAGCTCAAAAAAGAATTCCCAATCACGCGGTGGATATCCTCTTTGATTTCTATAAGAACAATCGAGAAAGCACGGGGGATCGACTTCGGAATCCCTCTTGTGTTGAAAAACGAGACTACCGCATTCGTCACCAAGATCGCGGACTCAAGATCGCGGATCTCAAAAAAGGGATACGTAACGAAAAATGTCTTTGCGTTATGGATTACACTCAATCCAAAGATCAAAAGCGCGGTCACTGCATCTTCCTCGAGAAATCAAAGGATCCCACGATCGAGAGTTTTTTCGTGGCCCACGGAGCAGGTTCTCAAGAGTCCAAAGGCGTACCGACACTTTTTACGAATAAACTTTCATCGACCGGCACAACGCTCAGTGGGCTTCATCTCACGGCGGAGAAAATTTATCAGTTTCAAGGCAAAGCCAAGGCTTATGGACATTACACATCTCCGGGGTTAGGTCTCTACGGAGTGGAAAGTGTGAATTGGACGGCAGCCGCGGTGGGCAAGGTGACGCACGGGGCCCCTTATGTCAGCGATGATCCCAAAAAATTCTTTATTGGGCGATCTCATGGTTGTCCCGCCATGACCATGGAGCAAGCGAAAAGTATTCTACCACGGTGTGTGGGCGGTGCAGCTTGGCTGAATTATACTCGGGCCTCGGCGGCGCAAGTTCAAACAAAGTCGGCTCAATACTGTAATTAGTAAGCCCAAGCTCTGTAAAAGACCGATTTCAGCGACTCTATAGCAACCTGATTCCATTCGATGGCCAACTGACGTCCGATGGTTCCGCGAGGGTAAATTTGAATATTACGAGGAAAATGCGCTCGAAACGTTTTTAAAGAACGGTACATATGTAACCGTGACGTAATGAGGATCACGTCCTTACAGTTCATCGCTTCAATCAAAGGTAATGTTTGTTGAGCATTTCCATAGGTGGTCTTAGACGTTTTTTCGAGGATCACATCTTCGAGGTTGAGATCACCATAAAAAACAATATTTGGGAAAATCTCTTCGAGATGAGAGTCGGGATTAACGCCCGCGATGATCAGTTTACGAATTTGTTTTTGGTAAAGGAGATCGAAGCCTTCGTTGATGCGATTAGGTCCTCCTGTCAATACGATCGCGCAATCACTTTGCTGAAGGTCTGTCCAAGCGTTAATGGGATGGCTTATGACTCGTTTCATTTCCTCAAACCAAAGTTTGAGGAAAACACTCACCATTAAAATGCACAAAACGCCAAAGGCGAACGCAGCAAAACGTCTCATTATAGGCGACTTGCAATAACCTCGATTTCAACGTTTACACCCTTCGGTAAAGCTGAAACCTGGACGGTCGAGCGCGCGGGAGGAAGTTCTTTAAAATAAGTTCCGTAAATCGCATTCACCGTGGCGAAGTCCTGCATGTTGGTCAAAAAAATTGTTGTTTTGATCACATGATCCCAAGTGTAACCGCCACCTTCGAGCACCGCTTGGATGTTCTTCATGACCTGCTGGGTTTGACTCTCGACGCTTCCAGTGTTCACTTCGTTGGTTTCGGGAACGATAGCGATCTGACCTGAGCAATAGAGTGTGTTGTTCACTTCGATCGCTTGAGAGTAAGGACCGACGGGAGCGGGGGCTTTTGCGGTGTGAATCACTTTTTTCATAATAAACTCCTTAAGAATTAAAAATAGAAAACGATACCTGCGCGAAACGGGTGATCACCGATGGTGCGGAATCGACTTCCGCCATCGCCAGTCTGAACACTGATTCCAGTCTCGAAAGAAAAACCAAGACTATCTAAGCCGG
Organism: Bdellovibrionales bacterium; assembly: GCA_019750295.1. Classification (NCBI taxonomy): domain Bacteria; kingdom Pseudomonadati; phylum Bdellovibrionota; class Bdellovibrionia; order Bdellovibrionales; species Bdellovibrionales bacterium. The sequence continues at coordinate 4,349 of JAIEOS010000037.1, forward strand.
TAAAGAAAAATTCTCCACCAATGAGGGCCATCATCTCGAAATTGGAGCGATCTTCGACAGTAGTTCCTGTCATGAGCTCGTGATTGGAATACCCTACCGCCCCGCCCATGTAAAAGTTCATTTGATTTTCGGCAAAAATAATTCGGTGGGCTTTGAGTAATGCGCCAAATTTGGATTCGTCTTTTTTGGTATCTATGCCCACTCCACCGGAGAGACCAAAACGGCTATTGGGATAGTAGTGCGCCGTGATCAGTGGGACTTCGGTGGCGCCGATCTGTTGAGAGTAGCCGAGACCGAGTCGATTCGCTAAGTCGACAGCGAAAACAGAACTCGCCATCAATGTGACAAAGGCAAAAGTAAAGAGGTGTTTAAGCATGAAAAATCCTTTTTGCGTCGCAATGCATTTGATGAAAAACTTGTACACCCATAGATAAAACAATCTTTCGCCGAGATTCAATCAAATTGTGGGTGCGTTTGATCTTTATTCGGGTCAGTAGGCCACCAAGGGCTAAACGAGGAGGGGATCGAGTCCGTCTTCCAGTTTGAAAACTCTGCGGGATCCACGCTTCTTTGGAGGATCGATCCCCAGTAATTGGCCAGAAATTGTTGGCGTTTTTGATCAATCTCTGCGCGTAGAGTTAGGTCTTGGTAGGATTGGGTTCTCATTACATCAATGTCGTAACCGAATTGCGCGACCTCCATCAGTCTCCAACAGGCGTATTTTGAGGACGGTTTGGCTTGCTCCTTAAGAGCTCTCGCCCATTCGTGGGCCGTCAGTTGATCGGTGTGCTCATGCTTCCAAAAATTCATCCCGTTTTTCTTAATCCAAGTGAAGCCGTATTTTTCGGCATTGCGATCAAATTCGCTCAGAAAAAGTCCGGTTTTATTTTTGGAAATATTGAGCCCGGTCCAATTGATTTGATGGGCTCCTTGATCGATCAGCCATTGATTGGAATCTTTAAGCTCTTCAAAAGTTTCTGGAGGGAGACCGGCAATCATCCCCACATTGAAGGCGACTTTTCGCTCCCACAACTGGTTCATGAGTTTGGGTAAAAACTCTTTTCCTTTTTGCGCGTGCCAAGCTTTTTTGATCAGCACTGAGGCTTTGAGATTAAACGTTTCGACACCGCAGAAGATGCCCCGAAGCCCTGACTCGTAGAGAACCTCTTCGCTCCCCGGGCGGCTGGCAATCAGATCCAGGCGGCAATAGCTCGAGTAATTAATTTTAAAGGGGAGTCGTCGGGTCACTTCCAGAAAACTTTTATTGCGCTCCAAGGAGGCGTTAAAAGTCTCGTCGAGCATGATGTAATTTGTGACACCCCATTTTTCGTAGTTGTGACGCAACTCTCTTTCGATGCAGTCGCAGTGGCGATCATTCACGTACATTTGTTTACCGGTATAAGGGTACGCGCAAAAGCGACAGGAGAAAATGCAGCCGCGAGAGAGCTCCAACGGCAGCGTCTCGCCCGGTTGAATGTGATCTTCGTCGCTCCACAGAAAATTATAGTTGGTCGGGGAGAAGCGAATGCGTTGAGGATCCGCGTTTTTCTCGGTGAGCGCCACATTCCCGGCGTTGAGTTCCGATTTCGGCGCAGGTCCCCCACGGTAGAGATGGTCGCACAGCTCGAGCAATATGTTTTCCGAAAAACCGGTGAAGACGTAATCAAAGAGAGTGCCGTTGGGATAGGCCGCCGAATTGATGGTGGCTGCGGGTCCCCCGGCGACAAACTTCACCTGAGGATAAGTCTCTCTGACCCAAGCAAAAAGAGCTTCGATTTTAGGTCGAATCCGCCGAAAGTCTTTGATATTGGCAATCATGCTGAGGCCCAAGAGGCGCGTCTGAGGAGTGAGGTGCTTTTGTAAGGCCTCTTGGAGGATGCCGATGGGTGCCGTGTTGAGAAAATTAAAGACTTTGGCCTGATAACCATGCTGGCGAAGATGCCATGCTAAGAGATGCGACCCGTAGGTTCGCTGCACCGACATCTTCGGCGTAAAACACCCTGTGAGAAATATCATATCCACAGGGTGAGTCTCTAGCAGGCTCGAGATTTATGCAATTTTTTATACGCTTCGACGCAGGCCATGCTGGCGGAAATCGGCATGGCGCATCTCTCATTTACGAAGCCTTTGCAGAGCTCCCTTTGAATATTTTTCGGAGCGCGGCGAGGCAGTCTCGATCCACGCGGCTACCATAAACGCGTTCGATGTGTTCGATCGCACCTAGTGCTGGTTTGCCAGTGGCTCCGTGTCCCGGCAAGGTGTGCTCGACAAAGATATTCGCGCATTGAAGAATTTTCGACAATGGATGTTGTTCCGAGCCCTTTTTTCCGTAGGGGAAACCGAGGCCCTCTTGCTCCTCGTGATGTTCCAGCACCACCTGGATGGCGTCCGTGGGAATATTGCCCATGGCCTCGAGAATCTCCTGGCTGCGAACCACATGGCTTTCGATGATTTTCCGTTCGTCACTACTTAATAGGTATCGGGGTTTATCGGTCAGGGTTTTGTCGATTTCCTTTTTCCCGATATCGTGAAAGAGGCCCGCGATGCTAAGTTTAAAAAGCACCGAATTGGACGTAAAGCCGATCTCTCGAGCGATCATGATTGCATAAATTGTAACTCCGAGGGCGTGCGCATAGAGATGATCGGAATGTGTATTCAGCACGTTGAGAAGGTCGAGGCTCTCTTTATTTTGCGTCAGCGTGCTCATCGTCATGTCGAGGAAGGCCCGAGTTTCGTAAAGCGTGGTTTTGTCGACGCCTTCGACAAACGTCTTTTCGAGAATTGTTTCGCCGGTGTATTTTAGAAAATTCATCTTTTTCTCAATAGAAATATCGTCTCGGTCCTTAATAAGGCGAGCCACTCCCATATTAAATTCAATGAGCTTTCCAAAATCTTCTTTAAGAATGTACAAATATCTCACGCCCTTAGACTTATACTGTTCGACTTTATCTCGAGGGATCTCCTGTCCTTTGTTGGCGATTTTAATGACCTTGGTGTCTGACAGCTTAATGTAAACATCAAAATCAATTTGCGGTTTTGCGACAAACTCATCAATAGAAACTTTGCAGTAAGTTTGTTCGCACTCTCCGATGAGATGTTTGGTGTCCTGAGACTCTTGGAGAATCGACGTGATGGCGGAGACGAGTTCGCTGGTTTTAAAAGGTTTTGTCAGAAATGCTTTTGCTCCCAGCTCAAAAGCGCTCTGGGTTTCAAGGAGCATACTGAATCCGGTCATTATAATGACCGGCACCTTGTGTCTCGATTTTGTCCATTCGAGGAGGTCAATCCCAGAATACTGTGGCATTTGAATGTCCGAGAGAACGACATCGATTTTTTGATGCGACAACACTTCCTTTGCGGCAGGAACTCCATCCACCTCGACAGTAGAGTATTTATTCTTGAGTATATCGCGGAGAGTATCTCGAAAAAATTTGTTATCTTCAACAATAAGCACTCTGGGTTTCAATTCGCACCTCCTGATGTGATGGATCGGCTTATTCTCGGAAAAGTTAATAGACTCCTAAAGAATTAATTTTTCTTAGCCATTCACGCTGCAGTCTTAAGTTTTCTAAACATATAAGGACTAACTATTTTTTTTAGTCGATTCATTATGTTTAGAAAATTTTCTTCCGATGGATGGAGGACAAAATGAGGTTGTAGGTATGAAGTTCGCCTTTTTATTTTGTGGATGGATCGCCGTTGTGGCGGTGGGAATGAAAGCTCGCGGTGCCGAACTCTATGACTCGGAACCATTAATGCCTATTCCTGAAATAACTCTGGAGGGAGATCAAGATAAAGTCCTATTGGGGGCACTCTTATTTTATGACAAACGTCTTTCAAAAGATAACACGGTCTCCTGTACCACTTGTCACGATCTCAACAAGGGCGGCGCCGACGGAAAAATTCACTCTCACGGTGTGAGCGGAAGTGAGGGTGAGATCAACGCTCCTACAGTGTTTAACAGCACTTTTAATTTTCGCCAGTTTTGGGATGGTCGAGCAAAAACCTTAGAAGAGCAGATCGATGGTCCGTTGCAAAATCCCAAGGAAATGGGCTCGATTTGGTCAGATGTGGTTTTAAAACTCAAAGCGGACCCCAAAATCCAACAGCTTTTTAAGCAACTGTATAAAGAAGGCGTTACCGCAGCCAATATTAAAAATGCAATTGCGACCTTCGAGCGCACTTTGATCACACCGCACGCCCGATTTGATAAATTCCTAAAGGGAGATACCAAGGCCCTGAGTGACTTCGAAAAGTTAGGCTATCAACGGTTTAAAATTTATGGTTGCGTCGCCTGCCATCAGGGAGTGAATGTTGGTGGTAACATGTTTCAAAATATGGGTGTCATGGGAAACTATTTTAAAGATAGGGGCACTCCTTTAACAAATTCCGATTTTGGTCGCTTTCGTGTCACCCGCGAGGAACAGGATCGTTTTGTTTTTCGCGTTCCTACACTGAGAAACATCGAGCTGACGCCTCCCTATTTCCACGACGGATCTGCGAAGACTTTAGAAGACGCAGTCACAGTGATGACCAAATATCAACTGGGGCGGAAAATATCCAAAGAGGAGCGAGACTCCATCGTCGCCTTTTTAAAAACATTGACGGGGCAACCGCCGAAGAGCCTTAAGCTCCTAAAGAGGGTGGAGCGCCCTTGAGGAATTATATCTACTTATCGATTTTTGTGACGGTATCACTGGGGGCTTTATTTTATTTCTTTCAACGCACTCAGAGCCGGCTTACGGTAAAGCATGAGCAAGTTCTAAATCTTCTCGCGTCAGCCCGCCAAGCTGAGGCGACTTTGGATAAAGATGTTTTAAAGTCTCGTGGTTTTTTTCATCTTAATTATGATCCTTTAGTGGCTAGTGAAAAAAGTTTTGAAGACGTATGCTCAAAATTAAAATCTTTAGAAAACATCTCTCCTGAACTCGCTCATGCATTGCAAGACCCGATCACAAAGTATTGCCTGGCTGCGGAGGCCAAACTTGCTCAAATCGAGCGATTTAAATCACATAATGCCGTCTATAGGAACTCCATCTATTTTATTCAAAAGCTAGCGACAGAGGACGCCGGTCGATTTCAGCTTTCGAGACGGACTCCGACGGATCGTTTAAAGAAGGTCTTGGTCAGAGTGAGCCTGGCCTATTCTGTGGTGTCCACCGATGATGCAAAAAAAGAACTTGAGACCCTATTAGTCAGGACTAAGGAGTATTCTTCTAATGAGGACCTTGATATCATCCACACTCACGCACGGCGACTCCTAACGGCGAAAGCCAAGCTTGATGAAATTACTTCCAGTGTGCTCCACTCGCCCTCCCCGCAGATTCTTGAAGAGATTCGAGTTAAATATTTTAAAAATTATAAATCTGCCGAAGCCTTTGCTCATTTTAATCGCAGGATGCTTTTGGGCATGTGCATTCTCTTCCTGTTGTTCATTTTAAGAAATATCGTGTTATTGTGGCGAGCCGCCCAAAAGCTCGCCGAAGCGAATTCGGATCTCGAACACAAAGTACATCTCAGGACGCGAGAGCTTGAAAAATCCAATGAGACCATCATTCAGCAGCAACAAAAAATGATCTTCTCCGCAAAAATATCGTCCCTAGGCGAAATGGCGGGAGGGATAGCTCATGAAATCAATACTCCCTTAGCTGTGATCGTAATGCGCGCCGATCAGCTTATGGATTGTGCCCAAGAGAGTGAACTTCACCCGGAAGAGGTGGTTCGTTCTTTAGAAATTATCCGACGAACTACTGATCGCATCGCAAAGATTATTAATGGGTTAAGATTTTTTGCCCGAGACGGAAGTAAATGTGTGGTGCAGGAGTCCTAGATCAATTCAATCATCGCTGACACTTTAAGTTTTTGTCATGAGAGATTCGCGGTACATGGGGTTCAACTCGAGTTCGTGGATGAAACGAGCGGTGACATTAAAATTCAATGCCGGTCGGTGGAAATCTCTCAGGTTTTTCTCAATCTGCTCGACAATGCCTTTGATGCCATTCATCAGTTAGAAGAAAAGTGGGTCCGTGTGGAACTTCGAGATCTCGATGAGTCTATTGAAATGAGTTTTACTGATAGCGGTTGGGGAATACCAGAGTGTCTCAAAGATAAAATCATGCAACCCTTTTTTACCACGAAAGAGGTGGGGAAGGGGACGGGGTTAGGTTTAAGCATTGCTCATGGAATCATCGAAGCCCATCAGGGTCAGCTGTTTTTAGATTCCACTTCGACTCACACTCGGTTTGCTGTCCGCCTCCCTAAACAACAAGGGTCCCTGTCGGCCCCGTCCGCCGCAGCATCCTGAAGTCCCCTGGTCTCGGGCGCTGAAAGTATGGATAGGCATTCACCGGCAATGCGTTGGGGAGCGAGTGTCGTTGCGGAGCTCCGTGAGCTCGGCTAAAAGTTGATCACGACACTCGATTTTGGCACATTCGTTCAATTCGACGGTCGAAGAGTATCAAATCCGTTGCATTTAATGACTAAACTCGTTAAGCCATTGGAGAAATTCGTCAGTAAGGGCGTGTAGCTCAGTTGGGAGAGCATCAGCATGGCATGTTGAGGGTCGCAGGTTCAACTCCTGTCACGTCCACCAATCCCTTCCTTTCCTCAAAACAGAAGCCTTTCTCCGGAATGCCGATTCAAGACTCATAAGTACGAAATGGTCTCCAGAAGTTGTAAATTGTAAATACAGATTATTTATAATGACTCAGAAAAATCTGATCAAAGGAGCCATCGTATTGCCACCAGAGAAGAACGGCGTCTCCGGCATTGTTCACGGTGCCGCGAGAAAAATCGATATAGGCATCGCCGCCGTCGGGAGAAATGGCATCCCCATCGACAGAAGATGGATGCGCCCACGAGTTGTTCGAATATTCGCTTTTTAAGATGCGAGTATAGGTGGCGCCAATCTGATCCCAATAGATGAGGGCCTTGGTTCCGTTTTTGTTTAGAGAAACATAGGGCTGGTAAACAACGGATGAACCATCTGGGCTGATGTTGTCGGTTAAGCTAGTGGGGTGGGTCCAAGTGTTATTTCGGTATTCGCTCTTAAATATCTGCGAATCGGAGCCAACATACTGAACCCACGCGATGAGGGAGTTACCAGCGTCGTCCATAGCAACGTCGCAGCTGTACCCACTTTGGCCGTCGGGGCTAATGTTGTCGTTTAAGTTTGCGGGATGTGTCCATGCTCCGTTTCTATACTCACTCTTAAAAATCTGCGAGCGAGTTCCGTCAGACTGGTACCAAACGATGATCGCGACACCATTGTTGTTCATGGTGACTTTTGGATACCATGCGGCTCGTCCATCGGGGCTAATATTGTCACTCAAGCTCGTCGGGTGAATCCAAGTTCCATTGCGGTATTCGCTTTTAAATATTTGGTAATCTCCCACAGAATCCTCTTGCATCCATGCGACGATGATATTCCCCGCTGCGTCGATAGCGCTCGAAGCGTAATAAGAAGGGGTTCCGTCCACCGAAATATTATCTGACAGGGCTTTGGGGTGATACCAGGCGGGAGGGACGGTCGGGGTATCGGTTGGTTCATCGGAGTTTGTTGGGAATAATCGAGTCTTGTTGAGTCCAATCCCGCCGAAAGCATCAGAGTTCTCAAATTGTTGTTTGCTTTTGATACATTTTTAATTCGACCGCGATCTTTCGTAGGCTAAAAGCCTCGGGAGATATGTGCCAAATTGGCTTTGAGAAAAAGTTTAATATGTATTAAACTGCGAGGCCTATGATGAAGGAGCAGGAATGAACACGTCTCATCCACCAGTGGTGATTATAGGGGCGGGCCTTGCGGGCTTAGCCTGTGCAATAACACTGCATAAAAGCAGTGTGCCTGTAGTTCTTTTAGAAAAATCAGATCAAGTTGGGGGGCGAGTGCGAACCTTCCGCGATCAAGGTTATTTGCTGGATCATGGTTTTCAGGTTCTGTTAACGACCTATCCTGAACTTAAAAATTTTTTAGATCTCGATCAGCTGGACATGAAGTATTTTAACTCTGGCGCGCTGATCTACACTCCCGACAAATTGCGGTTACTGGCAAATCCGCTGATACATCCGAGTCATCTGATCAACGAAAGTTTTTCCGATATCGTCAGCTTTAAAGACAAGGCTTTGGTTCTCAAGCTGATCACAAAACTACTGATGTTCTCAGACGATAACTCAAGGGAAATGAGGACCATCGATTTTTTGCGAAACTTTGGATTTTCCGACCACTTTATCGAAATTTTTTGGCGCCCTTTCCTGGCCGGTGTTTATCTTGATTTGGATCTGGAAGTTGATGCGGGATATTTTATGTTTCTGATGCGCAATTTTAGTAAAGGGCGTGTCGGTGTGCCCGCCCAGGGAATGCAGGAGATTCCGCTGCAAATGCTTGGTCAGCTTCCGAAATCTCAGGTGGAGGTGAATGCTCAAATCGAGTTCTTTTCAGCAAACGAGGTTCGCATGAGAGATGGGCGAGTGCTTCCCGCAAAAGCGGTTGTGGTCGCTCATTCCGAGGAGAAAGATTCTACAGATTCGATGACCAATCCAGCTTTTAGAGGAGTGGTAAATTATTACTTTAGCACAACTACGGATCTGAATTGGGACGCTTGGCTTCTGCTCGTTCCGCCCCAATTTGGATTACAAATCAATAATGTGAGTGTGATGAGCAATGTATCCGCAGACTACGCTCCTCCCGGTGAGCAACTGATCTCTGTGAGTTTGGTCGGCCATTCCGATCCCGGTCAGGAGGTCGTGAAGGCCGAGTTGCAAAAGATTGCGGGTGTTCCGGTTCCGCTGAAATTTATTCGAAAATTTCATATTAAAAAGGCTCTGCCAAAAAGTTATAGCGGCACTCACACCGAGATTAAAGACGGAGTTTATTTTTGTGGAGACCACTTAAGTAGCCCGTCACTTAATGGAGCTTTACAGTCGGGACGGCTCACGGCTCAAAAAATTATGGAGAATATGGGCCATCGAGTTTGAGGGCAGAGTGGAAGAGTCATCAATGAAAAGTGCCATTTGGTTTACCAACGATCTTCGGGTGTATGATAATAAGGTGGTCGCGAAGGCCATTGAGCAGAGCTCCAGCATGATCGGATTTTTTATTCTCCCAAACTTGCAATCGCAGCCTCAGAAGACGTTTTTAATGGAGTCTTTGGAGGATCTTGCCTTGCAACTTAAGGCAAAAGAGATACCGTTATTTTTGTTTAACGATGCGGAAGTTTCGGTCGTGGCCGATCTTGTAAGGAAAAATAACATCACTCGTGTTTATTCGGCCAAAGCACTCAACTCTCGAAAAAAGTCTTGGCAGAGGGAGGTGGTTCAAACAATTCCCGATGTGCAATTTAAAGAGCTTAGCTCCGAAATCTTACTGGATCTCCCCTCGTTAGAAATGTCTGAAAACAGCATCGACGATCATTTTACTTCGTTTCGAAAAAAAGTGGAGTCCCGCTGGTTTGTTCCCGCGTGCACGGAAACTCCAAAGTCGATTCCACAACCTTGGCCTTTGGATGACGATCATAAAAAGTATGTCGTTCTCCCTGGAGAGGTCAAACAAAGATCCCTCAGTTTTACCGGCGGCCGCAGTGCCGGACTGAACCGTCTTCATTATTACCTTTTCGAGTCTCAAAGAATTAAAACTTATAAAGAAACGCGAAATGGAATGCTGGCATTTGATGATTCCTCAAAGCTGTCGCCGTGGCTCGCACAAGGATGTATTTCTCCTCGGGAAGTGTATTGGGCGATCAAAAAGTTCGAGGGCGAAGTTCAAGCCAACGAATCGACCTATTGGCTGGTGTTCGAACTACTATGGAGAGACTATTTTAAATTTTTATCGGTGAAATACCAGGATAAATTTTTTCGCCGCCAAGGGATATCTTCGAAGCCTTATTTGTCAGAAAATTCGCAGGACAGTGAAAACGTCTTTGAGCTCTGGAAGGCCGGGAAGACAAAAAATGACTTTATCAATGCGAACATGATCGAGTTATTAAAAACCGGTTGGATGTCGAATCGGGGGCGTCAGAACGTGGCGAGCTATCTCGTCAAAACCTTAAAGATCGATTGGACTTGGGGCGCAGATTGGTTTGAAAGAAACTTGATGGATTACGATTGTGAAAACAATTGGGGAAACTGGCTTTACCAGTCGGGTCGGGGCACTGATCCTCGAGATCGGGTTTTCAATCCTGATTTACAAGCCGAGATGTATGATCCTCAAGGGGAGTACCGCAGAAAGTGGCTTCAGGGATGATCGGTGAGTGAGCCCTCTTTTAACTTTCTGGGGATCGACCAAACCGGAGCGGTGAATTCAAAAGGGAAACCCAAGCCCTTGCCCGCCTGTTTAATTTCTGGTGATGTTGTTTCCGTATTTTACATCAATTCATTTTCCAAAGAATTGATTAAAAGCTATAAGCCCGATCTTATTTGTTTAGATTGTGTCCTGGGGTTACCACTATCGACCTCCGTAGGCCTTCGAGAGGCCCTTACAAGAGCCGATCGGGTCGAAAAGTTCGGCCGCAGTGAGGCGCAGAGATTTTTTGCGGAGCTGGCGCAGGGGCGAAAACACACTCGTGGAGTTGAGGTGGCTTTAGGAGCCAATTCGGTTTTTACGGTTTATCCTTTTCAGAAAAATATCCAAACCGGGACCTTTCGCTTTTGGAAAGAGATGGCCGCCGATCCCCACTGGTTTTATTTTCCCGCTCTGCCTCGAGAGAAAAAGTATGCTGGCCGCCGAATTCCTATCGTCGAAGGATATCCTAGTTACTACTGGAACGTTTTATTTAAAGAAAAAAATCGAAATCCACTGAAAATTCTAGATCGGCTTCGTCTGTTTTATCCTCAGCTTAGAATCAGTCGCAAAGATAAAGAAATTCTTCTGAAGGATGTAAATTTAGCCGATGCGATTTTGCTGGCGCTCGCAGCGTATGAGTTTCGGCACGAAACTCATAGGACTTCGCATACCGAAGGATGGATTTTAGGTTATCATTCTAAAATCTAAACTGCGAGGCCGAAGATCGTGCCGATCCCAGCGGTGAGAGCCATGGCCAGAGCTCCCCAGAGACCGACCCTTGCGGCCCCTTTCCATACGTTGGCGCCACCCACACGGGCCGCGACAGCGCCAAGGATGCCGAGAAAAATGAGAGAAGCCAATGAAACAAAGGTGATCAAGTTTTTCTGAGGAGAGACGAGAACCAGGAGTAGGGGGAGCGCGGCACCGATCGAAAAAGCTCCGGCAGAGGCGAATGCCGCCTGAAGAGGGCGAGCCCGGAGAGGCCCCATAATTCCAAGTTCGTCGCGAGCATGACTTCCAAGGGCATCATGCTCCATCAACTGTTCGGAAACGCGGGCGGCGAGATCGGGGTCTAGGCCGCGCGAGATATAAATCTGGGCCAATTCCTCACGCTCAAACTCAACATTCGACTCCAGCTCAGCCTGTTCTTTGGCGAGATCCGCATTTTCTGTATCGGCTTGAGAACTCACAGACACATATTCTCCTGCCGCCATGGACATCGCACCGGCGGCAAGACCGGCAATCCCTGTCAGTAGAATACTTTGATGAGAAGAGTTTGCGGCGGCGACTCCGACAATAAGACTTGCCGTAGAAACGATTCCGTCGTTGGCGCCGAGGACCGCGGCGCGCAGCCAACCTATATGTTCGGAGCGGTGAGATTCTGGGAGCATCGGCGAGTTAGAGGTTTTCGATTTTGTGATCATTTTGGCGAGCCTATCTTAAATTTTTTAAACACGCATCCTTATAATAAATTGTGTTCGAAATCTCAAGACTGTCTCAAACTCGTCTCAAATTTGTCTCAAAACGGGAAGGGCTTCTGATCCTCTCTAGGGATCGTAAATTGTATGATAGTTTTAATAAACGCTGCAGATGACCGATAAGACTTTTATCTGTAACGTTTTTATGGGGGTAGCTTTGCAAAATTCACAAAAGAAACTATTATTTGGAATCACGATGACGTGTGCAACACTTGTGGCTCTCCTTGTGTTTCAAAACTGTGGGTCCAAGAAGTTCAATGGGAGTTCGTCGGAAGCCTCATTAGACGCGCCTTTGGATGAAAACGGGCAGCCTTACTGTCGCGAGGATCAAAGGCTCGTTTCTGGAATTTGCGTCAATTATAACTCAACGAAAGATTGCAATGCGACAGCCCTCGCTCGTTATCGTGCGGATGCCAAAACCAGCGACGATGCTAAGCTGACTTTTTCTTACTGCCATTTTTTAGGACGAATGCCAGAGAAAGAAGGGTATGACTTTTGGTTATCCTCTTTTTCGACGTACGGCCGTTCCTATCAGTTCGCGGGCCTGTTCGTAGGTGCAGGGATCAGTTGGGAAAAGTGTAAAAGTAAAAGTTCATCAAATCCCACATCACCGAATTCATGTAATGACAGTGCTTCGGTGGCTGTCGCCAACATGTACAATGTGGCTCTTAAGCGCAATGGAGCCTCTTCGGAGATTTCTTATTGGGTGAATCAGTGGCCCAATATTGGCTCGAACTTTCGCGAGCGAGCTGGAAACTTAGGGCTTAACTTTGCGAATTCTCCGGAATTTCAGAGTATGTACGGAGATGTGTTCTAGTTTGTTTAGAGATTAGAGGCTTTTTTTAAGGGGGACGTTTTGATTAAAAAAATCATTTTATTAATGGTTGTGTTGCCGGTCGGTGTTTCAATTTTCCAAAACTGCGGTCAGTTCAGTTCGAACAAAGGCTTTTCAAGCACTCAAGGCTTTGTCACGGATTACTCCCTTAACGAGATTGTACCAAACACGTCAATCCCGGTGGGTGTTCCGATGGCCAACAATAGTTGTGTGAACGGAAGCAAGTGGTTTACTGAGTTGGATACCAATGCATATACCGTCAACGAAAACGATCCCACCTGTTCTACTCAACAAGTTAAAGTGGTTTATGCTGTCGATGCCGAGTACGAATGTATTTTGGGTTCGGGTCAGCCCACTGGTCAAACTCGCCGCGGAAAGCGTCTGCGCACTTTAGGAGTGTGTTCAGTTCCCGTCAGTAATAACCCTGCACCCAAAGACTGTGTCGGTGCAAAACATAAAGAGATCATTCTTAAAGACATCGATCCTCAAAAACGCTCGGACAACTGCGGCGACGGTGGAGTGAGAGAAATTCTCGCACATCGCCAACAGCAGTATGTTTGTACGGATGGCGAATTGGTCCCCAACGGAAATATTATTGTTGTTAAAGAAGAGGTGATCAAGCAATGCGTGCAAGTTCCCCGCGATTGCCAGGGATTAGCGCACAACTCTCGCACCACGCTTTCGGTCGAGGATTTCCGCGAAACTCAAAAGTGTGCCAATGGCTCGGACAAAGTGGTCTTAAGATCGCAGACCGCCGAGTTCCAATGTATCAATGGTTCGATCATGAGGCTCACCAATAGCGAAAAATTAGGGGCTGTCCGTCAAACCATCACGCAATGTATGCCCGATCAACCGAAGCCAACGATGTGCGAAGGTGGGATTCTCCACGGAAATACGATTGAAAAAGATACGGATGGAGTTCAGTCTCAAGAGGCCTGCCTCAACGGACGCGGTAACTATCTATTTATTGATCTTTATAAGCAAACTTACCGCTGCGACAACAAGAAGCTGGTGAAGGTGGGATTACCTCGAAAAATTTCCCGAAAGAATTTAACCGAATGCGAAGACACTCCGGTGGATCCCGATGATATTTATGGAAACTGGAATGTCCAGTCGACAAACAACTTACCCAACCATCGTGGAAATTGGTCGACCTCCATTAACGCGGCGAAGCCCAACACACGTGTGAGCTATCAGCTTGCAGATTTAAAAATAGATAACATGACTCAAGCTGGGTTTAGCCGAGCGAAAATGGCTTTAGGTCAAACGGATAGTCAAGGCTCTCTCTATTGGGGAGGCTTTACTGCCGGTGGCTTTGATCAGAATGGACAGATGGTGCCTGGCTGTGGAATGGCACAGACGTGTGTCTTCACTTGGAATATCGAAGTCGAAGGCTATGCGCCAAAGCAGCTCACGGTGAGCGTGTTCCCATTGGCCTTTGAAGGGATGAGAGCGAATGGAGCGACGACCGGTACGGCGTCTTGGAGTATTTCAACTTCAAATAATGCATCTAACAACCGAGGAAAGTGGACCAATCGCATTTACAATGCGCGAGCCAACGCATCGGTTTATTTCACTCATACGCGTTTTCTGATTGATGGAAATCCTCAGCCCTTAGATTCCATGCGCTATCTTCAGGCCACGCCGGTCAACTCCAGTGGAGAGTACTATTGGGGTGGCTACATGCAAAGTTGCCCAGCGTCCTCAACTTGTGTGTACACTTGGAAAGTGGAAGTGGAAGGTCAAGGCTCTAAAGATATGACGGTGACTGTACATCCAGAGATGACGGCGTCTCCGGTGGCTTCACCCAACACTCCATCGACGCCGACGTCGAATCAGTATAAGAATTGGGCTCTCTCTGTGGTGAACAATTTGCCCAATGGTCGCGGTCAATGGACTTCGAGCATTACAGGGGCGCAACCGGGAGCCACCGCTTATTATAAGCACATCGTTTACAAACTGAATGGTGTCAGTCAACCGGTGACCCATTCGCGAACCGTCCTTGGTGTCATCGCTGGCGATGGGAAATATGTTTGGGGAGGCACGATCGCTTGTCCTGAGCAATCGACGTGCGAATATCAGTGGGAGATTGATATTCCCGGATACGGAATGAAAATTCAAACGGCGAGAATCACTCCGTAGAAATCTCGTTTTGAGTCATATCCAACGTGAAGGGCCTTCGGGCCCTTTTTCGTTTTAATGTGAAACACTTCTTGTGAGTTCAATTTGAGATTCCAAAATCTGGATCATCAATCATGGATCAATTTGTTTAAATTTCTTATTATTAAAAAAAACTGCCGAAAAGTCTTACATGAGTCAAATCAGCAAATTAAAGTATTTGAGTGTCGTATTTTTCAGTTTTGTCCTATTGAGCTGCTCAAAACAGATGGATTACGAAGATCTAAGATCGGGTGAGATCCAGTTTGGCTTAGAAAAAAGTATGTTCACAAATCAGTCCGAGGTGGAATTTGATGTGAACACGTCCCTCGCCGGTCACTTTGGCAAAGGCGATATTTCGCTGGCGGTTTATGAATCTGAAGACTGTACGGGTGAATTCGTAGAACAGTCGCAAGATTCTTTTAAACAGATGAGAGCTTCGGCCCTCCAAGATGGGAAAGTTTATTCCTTCCGAATTTTACTTGCGATCGAAAAAAAGAATTACCGATCTCCATGTACACCTTGGGTCGGCGTGGATCAACAGCCTCCCAATCCAGTGACTCCGGTGATGCCTCCCACTGATGGTTTTATTACAGAACGACGGATGACCGCGCGATGGAATCCCACCAATGATAACGGGATTTCTGGTCTCAGCGATAAGCCCTATAGAATTAAGCTGTTCGACCAAAATGGTTGTACGGGGACTGTTTTACGCGTGATCGATACGGACTCTCTTCTTGAGGAGTTTGCTGATCTTTCTCACGGGAACTTTTATTCTTATCAAGTGTTAGCTCTTGACCGAGCCAATAACGAAAGCCCAGTCTCTTGTTCTCCTTCGACAGAAATCGATATTTATGCTCCAGGAATGTCCATGGCAGATGTCGGTGCGGATTCGGGCTTTTCGAACTCGGTGACCGTGGATGTCAGTTTTGTGAACGACTCCTGGGCGGGTTATTGGTGTATTTCGACCGACTCCAATTTTGCTCCAACATCTCCCGCCGACGCGTGTCCAGGTGGGCAGGGGCCGAGCAATGGTTGGCACACCTCTCGACCGTCTTCCTACAATTTGACAGGGGCTGATGGTCTTAAGCAGATTTATTCCTATCTCCTCAATCAAGATGGAGATCCTCGGACCAATAAAGTTCCGATGGTGGCGATCGAATTGGATCGAGTGGCTCCAGCGGCATTTGCTATCACCGGAATTACGGGTGGAACAGATAACGTGCTCGACGCTTATTTAAATGATAACGACGATCCAGTGGTTCATTTTACGGCCTCTGCAGATCTTAAAAATTACACCGTCAGCATTTTAAATCCAGACACGTCGGTGAATTGCCAACGAGTGGTGAATGCGGCAGCGGTGGACGCTCTCCTTGAGAATTGCACTTTGACCAACGGAACGACTTACACCGCACGAGTGCGCGCTGTGGACTACGCCAGTAACGAAACATTAGCGACAGATTTTCCGTTCGTGGTCGACTTAACGCCTCCGGGTCCATTCACGATTTTGGGTGTTCGTAGTAATAATGACGGAAACGTCGATAATTGGGTGTCGGGAAGTCCTGATGTGGTGTGGACCGCGTCTTCCGATGCAGTGGACTATCAAGCCTCTATTCGTACGGCTGCCGGTTCTCTTGCGGTATGCCCTCAACACACGATTCCGAGTGTGAGTTTAAACTTTGATTTTAATAGTTTAGTGTGTGCACCTTGGACGGACGGTGAGAATTACGAAGCCATGTTGAGCTCTCGAGATGATGCCTCCCTATTTACAGCGGCGTCCAATCAACCGTTCGCTTTCCGTGCGGATTTGACTCCTCCGGTATTAGCCATCGACGCTTCGCCTGCGGCGCTAAATAACAACACAACAGCGACATATGATTTTAGCTACTCGGATCCTTTAAGTGGAATTCAGACAGTGGAATGTCGCTGGAATGCAGGCCCTTATGCGGATTGCATTTCTCCCTATATTCAAGCGAGTTTAGCTCAAGGTCACTATGATTTTGACGTCCGAGTTATCGATAATGTGGGTAACACTTCCATCCAGTCTCATAGTTTTGATCTCGATATTACGCCACCAACTGTCACGATCACTTCTGCTCCCGCATCGTATGTGAATGTCTCTACGGCCAACTTTACCTTTACGTCTGTTGATTCCGGCGCTGCCGGCGTCCTGGATATTGAGTGTCGTCTTGACGGTGGAATTTGGATGGTTTGCACTTCGCCTCATAGCGAAATGCTGCTGTCTGAAGGTCCTCACTTATTTGAAGTTCGCTCTCAAGATAATTTGAATCAAATGAGCGCTACGGTGTCGCACACTTGGAGTGTGGACGTGACTCCTCCGGTCATGAGTTTTACTTCAGTCCCTGCGGATTTAATTGGCGTGAATTCATCGAGCCATTCATTTACGGTGAGCGACGCTCTTAGCGGTATTGCTTCCGTGCAATGTCGAATCGACGGAGGGGCTTACAGTGCCTGTACCTCTCCGCGTGCCTACGGATCCTTATCTCATGGCAATCACACGGTGGACGTGCGGGCTGTGGATAATGTCGGAAACATCACTGTTATCACTGACACGTTCGAGGTGGATTTAAATCCTCCTACGGTGACAATTACAAGTGCACCTCCGACCTATACAAATCTGCCTGCAGCTTCATTCTCATTCACAGCGGTCGATTCGGGAAGCGCTGGCGTAGCGTCGATCGAGTGCAGTCTGGACGGCGGTGCATTTGCTCCGTGCACATCTCCGCATGCAGTGGTGATTGTGAGTTTAGGTTCGCATAACATGAGAATTCGCGCGAGTGATAACTTTGGTCGCATGAGCGCCATCGCTCAACACAACTGGAACTATGATACAACTCCTCCGAATTTAACGATCACGTCGAATCCAGGAGCATCAACAACGTCGACCTCCGCAACATTTACATTTAGTTCGTCCGATGCGGAATCGACCATCGTAAGTACGGAATGTCGTTGGAATGGTGGCTCTTGGACACCTTGCTCTTCGGGTGTCAGTCAGTCGAGCCTACCGGTGACCACGAACACATTTGATGTTCGGGTGACGAACGGTATCGGTCTTACTTCGACGGCCTCGCACACCTGGTTGATCTACTATACTTATAGCTGGTATCAGTCCGGTTGGTATGGCTGTACGGCGAGCCCGTACTGGTCTGGATATAGTGCGTGCAGTGCAGCCTGTGGTGGCGGTACACGTTCGCGCACTTGCATGAACGAGTGGGGCACCGAATATCAGACTGTTTATTGTTTAAGAAACGACGGAGCGTCTGTACCTGATGGCTTCTGCGGCGGTGGTAAACCGAGCACGTCTCAAAGTTGCTACGCCACTTGTAGTGGTGGAGCTTGGGACACTTGTAACAACTTCTCGTGTACCATCGGTGGTGGAAGTTGTACTCCCTATGCCTGCGGCGGAAATCCTAACCTCGGCTGTGGCGGAGGCTGGGAAGGCGCGACGTATTGCCCAAGCACTTGGTCCTTCTGGGGATCAGGTACAGGTGGTGGATGCTCATCCGGGTCATTAACCGTAATGTCTTCGGTACCATCGGGAATGACTTCGTTCGAATGCCGAATGAGTCCATAGTTATCAAGAGGGAGCACAAGTAAATGTACTATGCTCCAACCCAGTACTTGAATTCTCCATATTTTCAATTGCGTGTATCAATCTGATACACGCGCCTCCTTCGATCCCAGAGATGGAACAGTAAACCTTTTAAGAATATGTAAAAAAGTCCGATAAGATTACATACTTAAAAGAGGTGTGGCCTTGATGACGAAATCGAAAAATTTAATTTTCTTAATTTTAGTTTTGTCTCCAGGTTTTCTCAGCGCCCAGACGGTTCCTGCGAGTTTTACTTATCAAGGCCAGATCACTAAAAGTGGCGGAGTTCCCCTCGAAGCGAACCCGGTCATGTTCAACGTGCGCGTTTACTCTCCGGTGAATGATTGTTTGCTCTACGAAGAGCAGCACTCCATTAACATGACTGGAAGTGAAGGGATGTTTAGTTTAAGTGTGGGGGCTGGGATTCGGACTGGATCGGACTTTGAGGACAGTTCCTCTTTAATCAGTGTCATGCAAAATGGCGTCAACTTTACGGGAATCACAAATTGTAGTTCGGGCACGAGCTATAACGCATTGGTGGGACATACGCGCAAGGTCCGGATCAGCTATAACGATGGATCGGGCCTAGTAACTTTGGCTCAAGACTTTCACCTTCAGAGTGTGCCCTATGCTTGGTACGCGAATAGTCTTCAAGGATTGACCGCAAATAATTTTGTACAGATTGATCCTGCAAACAATGTGACTCAAGCGAATCTTCAGAATCTTTTAGGTGGATCGAACTACAACACGCTTTACAATTTAGCGAGTGGAACAGCGGTAACTCCGCTGAATATGAACAACCAACAAATCAAAAATATTGCGAATCCGACTTTACCTCAAGATGCGGCGACAAAAAATTACGCCGATACCAAAGTGGCGGGTTCAAATATAGATGTGAGTGGGATCGGTTCGGGAGTGGGTGACGGAAAAGTCCTCTCATGGAATGCGACTCAGAATCGTTGGGAGGCGGTCACTCCTTCGGCGATCACGGATTCGACAAAGTTACCACTGTCAGGTGGCACAATGGCCGGCAATATCAATATGAATGGCAATCAGATCCTCAATGTGGGTCATGTCACTTTACAAAGCTTATCAACCATAACTTTAGGTCGGTATGACAACGCTCAACAAGCGACGCTGGTGGGAAGTTTAAACGCCAGCCACCGCGGAGCGATTTGGTTTAATACCACAAGTGCGAAAGTCATATACTGGGATGGTACTTCCGCCGTGGAATTCGGAACGGGTACAGGAACAGGGGATATCGAAAGTGTCACTGCGGGAGCGGGGCTCTCGGGCGGTGCCACTTCGGGCGCGGCAAGTCTTCAGGTGGCGGTGGACGGAGTTTCCGTAGAAATCAACGGATCTAGCCAAGTCGCTCTTAAAGACGATGGTGTGACTAGTTCAAAGATTGCGGATGATGCCGTAACTAGTAGCCATATCTTCGACGGTACGGTAGCGACAGCGGATCTTGCGGATAGCTCTGTGACAAACAATAAGATTGCCAATATGAGCGTAGCAAAAATCACCAATGGCCCCGTGGAGTACTTCGGCTACATGCCGGGCGCTGTGGAGTGTGCCAATGGTGAAGTTCTCAAATGGGATGCCGTTGCCGATCGTTGGATTTGTGGCGCGGATGTGAATTCTGGTGGTGATATCACTGCGGTCAACACCACGGCACCTCTTGTGGGTGGGGTCGCCAGCGGCGTAGCTAACCTTACGTTAAGCTATGATGCCAACACACTCGCTGTGAATGGTTCTAATGAGCTTCAGGTTAAGGCCGCGGGGATAACCGCTAACGAAATCGCAACGAATGCCGTCACGACCGTTAAGATTTTAGATAACTCAGTCACTGATGCAAAAATTAATAGTGTATCGGTCGGAAAAATTTCAAGTGCCAGTGGGCAATACTTTACTTATCAACCCAATGGCGTTTCTTGCGCGAATGGGCAAGTGCTCAAGTGGAATAACGGCGCGTCTCGCTGGGATTGTGCCAACGACACAGACACGGATACGAATACAGATGCCGTTGCCAGTGTGTATGGTCGAATGGGTGCCGTGGTGGCTCAGGCCGGAGATTACTCCGCCAACCAAATTACGAATGTTCCGGCGGGGTCCATCTCTGCAGTGAATGCACAGGCGGCGATCGATGAGCTCGAGACTGAGAAAGTGGCAAAGAGTGGTGATACGATGACCGGATCGCTCACGCTCAACACGCAAAGCGAAGTGCGATTTGCCGACGCGGACTCTTCGAATTATGTGGCTTTAAGATCGCCTTCGGTGGTGGGATCGAACTTGATCCTCACGCTTCCGGCGGCCGATGGATCTAACGGTCAAGTTTTGGCTACAAATGGCTTAGGCCAATTAGTATGGGTGAGTAGCTCGGGTGGTGATATTACTGGAGTGACAGCAGGCAGTGGCCTTAGTGGCGGTGGATCCAGTGGAGATGTGACAGTGAGTGTAGCCACCGGTGGAATCACATCGACTCATATAAACGACGGTACGGTAGCGACAGCGGATTTGGCAGATAGCTCCGTGACCAGCGCAAAAATCCAAGATGGAGCCATTACCAATAGCGACATTAACGCTTCGGCCGCTATCGCTTGGAGCAAGATTGATAAAACCGGCGCCACAGCGGGAGATATTGGTGGAGTTCCTGCGACACGCAATATTGCGACAAACTCTGGCTCTGGACTGACTGGCGGTGGAGATTTAAGTGCAGATCGCTCTTTGGCGATCAATACCGACAACTCGACTTTGGAAGTCGCGACCAACACTTTGCAAATTAAAGATGCGGGTGTCGGTTCAGCGAAGCTTGCCGACAGTTCTGTCACCAGCGCAAAAATTAATGACGGCACAATTGCGACGGCGGACATTGGTGACTCTCAGGTCACTAGCGCCAAAATATCTTCTTTGAACATTACAAAACTTACCGCAGGGCCGACCGATTACTTTAGCTACATGCCCGCGGGAACCGAGTGTACCAATGGTTACACTTTAATTTGGAATTCTACGGACGATCGTTGGATTTGTGGGGCGCTACCATCAAGTTTATTAGCGTTAGCGGATTCCGACAATGATACTCGCATTCGTGTCGAGGCCGCTGCGGACGAAGATAAAATTCGTTTTGACACCGCGGGAACTGAGCGCATGATCATCGACGAAACCGGTCGCGTCGGTATTGGAACATCAAATCCAACAGCGTCGCTCACGGTAAAACAAGAGGTTCGTCTTATAGGCGCAACTTCGGGACACGTGGGATTAGCTGCAGCGACAAATGCAGGATCAACAACATACACGCTTCCATCGGCCGATGGCTCCACAGGACAAGTATTAAGTACGAATGGATCGGGAACACTGGGTTGGGTGGCCAACTCCGCGGGCTCTGTGACGAGTGTCACTGCGGGCTCCGGATTGAGCGGCGGAACTATTACATCCACAGGAACAATCGCCATTGCGGCAGGTGGTGTAGGAAACTCGGAACTCGCTAACAATGCGGTCACAAACGCAAAAGTGAATGATGTGGCATGGTCAAAAGTGACTGGAGCGCCTACGACTCTCTCTGGATTTAATATTACCGATGGTGTCCGCAATAAAGGGAATACTCCTGCAGTGTCTGCGGGGACAACTGTTCCATCATCTCCTGCCGATGGAGATATTTGGGTGGATACATCCAATGCGAAGATTCAAAGATATAATGGTTCGACTTGGGTGACGGTCGGAACCACGAGTGCGTCTGACTTGGGTAGCGGCACTGTGCCTTTTGGAAGACTTCCTGTGGGCACGGCTGCAAATACTGTTGCCGCGGGTAATGACTCGCGAATTATCGCTGCCGCGAATGCACTTCAAAGAGATGGATCTGTCACAGCTACGGGCGCTTTGAATATGGGAACCAATAAAATTTCGAATTTGGGTGTACCGACGACTGGCACCGATGCGACGACTAAGGACTATGTTGATGCTTCGGGTGGTGGCGGCAGTGGATGGTCCGTAACATGTTCAATGTACTCCAGCATTATGACTTGCATAAGGATTAACGGACAGACTGGTGCGACCGAATGTGCGTATAACACCAATTATGGATATAGCTCGTCTTGGACTCCGTGTGCGAATCCACCGTTTACAGGTGGCGCCGGCGGTGATGAGCTCCCTCGAGGATACTTTGTAAGTACTTATTTCACTTATAATGGAAATCTCGGTGGGTTAGCAGGAGCCAACGCGACTTGCCTTAATGAACTCACGAGTTATCCTTGGAAAGGTAAAGCGGACGCGGATTCTCGAGGCCTTTTAAATTCAACAAAAGTAAAAGCTTTTCTTTGCGACAGTTCTACATGTAATAATGCAGTTTCTTTCACTCGATATACCTTCGCGAGCGTTGGCAGCACTACAATTGGGGGAAGTACATTCACCACGGATATTAATGGTAGTGCTCCTCTCGACTCGTCTTCATGGAGTGGTTCCGGATATTTCAGTAACAGTTTTACGTATTGGAGTGGCCGAGACATGGCATCTACCTCAACAACGGCGTGGGGCACCACAGCATTTTCAAGCACCTGCAGTAACTGGAGCTCGAATTTAGGGACCGTTTACTCGAGTACGGGAAATACTTCGTCGACGAATCAGAATCGATGGATATCTCATAAATACGATAACGGTTATGGTTCGTTTTACTACAGCGGCTCGGGAAATGCGTGTAATACCAGCTATAAACTTATTTGCATAGTGCATCCCTAATTTATGAAGAACTTAATTATTTGCATCGTGATATCCATTGTAACTTCTGCTTTGACAACGGCTTCGCTGTTTTACCTCTCGGATCGGGTATTTTCGATTTCGGTAAATTTTAAGCCTATCCCTCGGGCTAGTGTATCAACGGCGCCAATTGCTGGTCAGCCGTTGAATGTGGATGTTGATCCCTGCCAAGACGACGCTGGGAAATTTTGTAGCGCAAGTAAAAATGAGCCGGGCGGAGTCAATGCGTGTTTGCTCGACTATATTGATCAAGTGCAACCGATGTGTGCGATCAAGCTCAATAACATTCTTAAAAAATGGGATCCTTGTCGCAGTGATATCGACAGATTGTGCTCAGGAGTCAGACCGGGTCGGCTCCGATGGTTGAAATGTTTAGAAGAAAAATTAAGTCAGACAACTCCGCAATGTCATGATCATTTGATGAGTATTAAAGGTAGAAACAAATAATGATGTTTCTGTTCGGACTTGTTTTTATATTTTCTGTAAACGCGGATTGCTCGGCAGACATCAAGATCAAAACAATCCGTGGAAATTCGATGAAAGGGCTTTACGAAAACGGGCAGGATATTTCGGTCGATCAAAATTATTACGGGTGCCATTCGCCACAGATGCATGATGTGGTGCTGGTTCAAAAAAAGGGCTTTAAAGCCCCGATCATCAAAGAGATTTTAGTCACTCCAGGTCAGCGATTTCAGTTGGTTCCTCAAGGTAAGGGGCATGTGATGCTCGTGGACGGTAAGGAGCTTGAGAACTCGATCCATAAAAAATATATCTTCTCTCGTGGAGCTTATAAAATGCTTTCTCTTTACGAAAAAGAGTTTAAAGGCCTGATGCCGAAAGACACTTATTTCATTTTCGGAACAGGACTAGCCGATTCGCGAGACTCAACTCGCTTTGGTCCAGTGCTGCGAAGTGAGATCATCGGAAAGGTGCTCGGATTAAAGAAGTGATCCGATTTGTTTCCAAAAACAGGATCAATTGTCGCGTCTCAAGGCGAGATTTGATTCATCTAATTATGTAAATCAACCGATCGGTAATAATGCCTAAGTCTCAATTTAACTTAATATTTCTCGTTTTTTTGCTCCCTTGGCGCTTTTGCGTTGCACCAAGGGCGTCGAGTATCAAGATTTGAGAACGGGCGATATTCAATTTGGGATGGAAAAAAACATCTATTCTAATCAATCGGAATTTGATTTTTCAGTGACAACCCATTTACCAGGACATTTTGCAAAGCCGGAAGTGACCCTTGCGGTTTATGAGTCAGGGGATTGCTCTGGAGAATATGATGAACAGTCTCAGGTCGGTTTTGAACGGGTGAGAGCCTCTTCCCTCCAAGATGGAAAAGTTTATTCTTTCCGTGTGCTCATTAGCGTTGATAAAAAGAACTATCGTTCGCCCTGTACTCCTTGGGTAGGGATCGATCAGCAAGCTCCCAATCCAGTGACTCCGGTGATGCCTCCTTCCGATGGCTTTACCACTGAATTACGAATGACCGCACGCTGGAATCCTACCGTCGATAACGGTATATCTGGCTTGAATGATAAACCTTATCGCATCAAGCTGTTTGATCAAAACGCCTGCACCGGGACGATTCTTCGCGTGATCGATACAGATTCTCTATTAGAGGAATTCGCTGATCTTAGCCATGGTAATTTTTATTCATATCAGGTACTAGCGCTCGATCGCGCGAACAATGAAAGTCCGGTCTCCTGCTCACCTTCGACAGAGATTGATATATATGCTCCTGGCTTTACGATGAGCGATCCGGGCAGTGACAGTGGTTTTACAAATTCAACAACGGTCGACGTCACATTTGTTAACGACTCTTGGGCGGGTTACTGGTGTATGACCACCGATGCCGCATTTGTACCCACGTCGCCGACGGATGCCTGCCCGGGTGGGCAGGGATCAACGAATGGGTGGCACACCTCTCGACCGACGAGTTATAATCTTGTTGGCGCGGATGGACTCAAGACAATTTATGCTCATCTCTTAAATCAAGACGGGGACCCGCGTACCAATAAAATTCCTTTGGTTGCTATAGAGCTCGATCGTGTAGCACCCGCAGCTTTTGCGATCACAGGAATCACCGGGGGAACGGACACGGTTCTCGATGCTTATCTTAACGACAATGACGATCCGTTGATTCATTTTACAGCGTCTGCCGATCTAAAGAATTATACGGTCAGCATTCTTAACGCCGACACGTCTTTGAATTGTCAAACAATCGTCAATGCCGCAGTAATCAACGCGACGCTTGAGAACTGCACTTTAACTAATGGCACCACCTATACGGCTCGCGTCCGCGCCGCCGATTATGCGGGAAATTCCACGGTCGCCGCCGATTTTCCGTTCGTCGTCGATCTGACTCCTCCAGGACCTTTTACAATTTTAGGCGTAAGAAGTAACAACGACGGCAATGTAGACACGTGGGCCTCCGGAAGCCCAGATGTGGTTTGGACATCTTCGGTGGATGCTGTTGATTACCAATCCTCGGTCAGAAACGCGGGAAGCCAGTTGGGCGTGTGCCCACAACATACAATTCCTAGTGTAAGTTTAAATTACGATTTTAACAGTCTGGTTTGTTCACCTTGGGTGGATGGCGAAAATTACGAAGTGCTTTTGCGCTCTCGCGACGATGCCTCGTTGTACACCACGGCTACCAATCAACCTTTTGCATTTAGAGCGGATCTCACGGCGCCTGCGCTCACGATCGATGTACAGCCCCTAAATTTAAATAACAGCACAACAGCGACTTACGTTTTTACGAACTCCGATAATCTCAGTGGTGTTCAAACGGTGGAATGTCGTTGGAACGGTGGGGCTTACTCTTCTTGCGTGTCGCCTTATAACCAAATGGGCCTTCCTCAAGGAAACTACACCTTCGATGTGAGAGCGATCGACAATGTTGGAAATAGTATTACGCAGAGTCACGCATTCGCTTTAGATATCACTCCACCAACGGTGACAATAACTTCTGGACCGGCTCCCTATGTGAACAGTGCCACGGCCAATTTTACTTTTACGTCTGTGGACTCGGGCGCTGCCGGCGTGCTAGATATCGAATGTCGTCTTGATGGTGGAATTTGGATGGTGTGCACATCTCCGCACACAGAACTTCTATTGCCCGAAGGGCCTCATCTCTTCGAAGTTCGCTCACAAGATAGTTTAAATCAGATGAGCGCGGTCGTTTCTCACTCATGGAGTGTCGACGTAACGTCTCCCGCTTTGTCCTTTACTTCTGTTCCCGCAGATTTAATTGGGGTGAATTCGTCTTCTCATAGTTTTACCGTGAGCGACGCTTTAAGCGGTATTGCATCTGTCCAATGTCGCATCGACGGTGGAGCCTACGGAGCGTGCACGAGTCCGCGGGCCAATGGCTCTTTAGCGCACGGAAACCACACCGTTGATGTTCGTGCGGTCGATAACGTTGGAAATATCGCATTGATCACCGACACCTTCGAAGTGGACTTAAATCCTCCGACGGTCACAATTACAAGTGGGCCTCCAGTGTATACCAATTTACCAGCGGCGGCTTTCACTTTTACCGCGGTCGATTCGGGAAGTTCTGGTGTGGCAATGATCGAATGCAGCTTAGATGGTGGTCCTTTTAACGCTTGCACATCTCCTCACCCTGTCGTTGTGGGAAGTTTAGGGGCGCATAACCTTCGCATCCGCGCCAGTGATAACTTTGGCCATATGAGTGGGATTGTTCAACATAACTGGAGCTATGATACCACGCCTCCGTCCGTCTCAATTACATCTCACCCGGGCGCTTCTTCGACATCCACTTCGGCGACGTTCACTTTTAACGCTTCGGATGCCGAATCCAGTATCGTCAGTCGAGAGTGCCGCTGGAATGGGGGAGCTTGGATGTCCTGTGTTTCGGGAGTCAGTCAATCGGGCTTACCTGTAACCACAAATACATTTGATGTTCGTGTGACAAACGGTATCGGACTTACAGCGACCGCGTCGCACACGTGGTTAATTTTCTACAGTTACTCGTGGCAAACGAGCGGATGGGGATCCTGCAGTGCTAGCCCATCTTGGAGTTACGGAAGTTGGTCTTCGTGTGTAAATACATCCTGCTCGGGTGGGTCGCAGAGTCGATCAGCCACCTGTGTGAATACGTCTGGCTCAGAGTCGCGAAGTGTTTGGTGCCAACGAAGTGATGGTGCAACGGTCGCCGACGGTTTTTGCGGAGGAGGACAGCCTTCATCCACTCAAGCTTGCTCTGCTTCCTGTGGAGGATCACCCACTACGACACAAGCCTGTGTGGGCGGAACTCCTTGTCGGTATAATCTAAGCCACATTACGATGCTCTTTACTGGATTCCTTTCGAACTCCTGCCGTCCTCATGGCTTCGAATTTCTACCGGGTTGTACTGCGAGTGCAGGAAATCCCTATGGTCAGACTTGCGAGACCACTGGAAATCAGTGTTACTACTTTTGGGCTGCAGGTCCAGTTTGGCAGGCGAGCAATCCTACTCTTTGCTCTGTGGGACAGGCTTATCTTGTAAGAAATGAATACACGTGTCAGTTCTGCCCGAGCGGAAACTGGGGGTCGGGAACTTACTCCACCTCGGAGCCGCATGTTGCGGGATCTTACACGAACCTTGGTTGTCAGCCGTAGGAGAGACTGGATCAACTTGATCCAGTCTTTGGTGAGAATAACCGTTTTGACGATCCAAAATCTGGTTCATAACCGTTAAAAATTGCTTAGAATCTTTCCATAAATTCCGATAAGTTAGAATGGTAAAATCCCTATTATTTCTGATTTTTAATTTCGTTACGATATCTTCAGTTTTCGCCCAGGTCCCTGCGAGTTTTGTTTATCAAGGTCAAATCACCAAAAGCGGCGGGGTGCCTCTCGAAGCCAATCCTGTGGTTTTTAACGTACGCGTTTACTCACCGGTCAATGATTGCTTGCTCTATGAAGAGCAACATTCAATCAACATATTGGGGAGCGAAGGTATGTTTAGTTTGAGTGTCGGTGGTGGGAATTCGCACCGGATCCGATTACGAAGACACGTCGTCGTTAGTGACGGTGATGCAGAATGGCTTGAATCTCACTGGAATTACAACTTGTGCCTCCGGAAATAGTTATAGTTCTTTAACCGGACATACTCGAAAAGTGCGCATCAGTTATAATGACGGGTCAGGGTCTGTAACATTAGCCCAGGACTTTCACCTTCAGAGTGTGCCCTATGCGTGGTATGCAAATAGCCTTCAGGGACTAATGCCGAATAATTTTGTGCAAATTGATCCTGCAAACAATATTACTCAGACCAATCTTGCGAATCTTTTAACAGGGACAAACTACAACACGCTTTATAATTTAGCGAGCGGCACACAGGTCAGCCCGTTAACCATGAACAACCAACAAATTAAGAATGTCGCGGATCCGAGTCTGCCGCAAGATGCCGCAACAAAAAATTATGCCGATACAAAGATCGCCGGGGCTAACATCGATGTGTCAGGTGTTGGTGCCGGTGTGGGTAACGGAAGAGTACTTTCGTGGAACGCCACACTGAATCGTTGGGAGGCAACGACACCGTCGGCGATCACCGACGCGACGAAGCTTCCTCTTGCCGGGGGAACAATGGCCGGCAACATCAACATGAATGGAAATCAGCTTTTAAATGCGGGCCATATCACTCTGCAAAACCTATCGACGGTGACTTTGGGGAAATACGATAACACCCAACAAAGCACCCTCGTGGGAACACTCACTCCGTCGAACAAAGGTGCGATGTGGTTTAATAGTCAGACCAACAAAATTATGTATTGGGATGGAGCTGCAGCCGCAGAGGCCGGCTCCGGAAGCGGAACGATCTCGGAAATCGTGACCAATGGAACATCGGCGCTCAGTGGTGGTGGAAATTCGGGGACCATTACACTGTCGGTGAATACCGATGGATCTACGCTGGAAGTGAATGGATCGAATCAGTTGAGAGTTCGCGACGGTGGTGTGACGGACGTTAAAGTGAATTCTGTGGGTGTTCAAAAAATTACAAGTAGTTTGGGTCAATATTTAACCTATCGTCCGAACAACGGGGCTTGCGCCGATGGACAAACATTAAAATGGAACACGCTCACGGGTTGGGAGTGTGCTAACGATAACGATGCGAATACTGATGCGGTTTCAAGCGTGTTTTCGCGCACAGGAGCTATCACCGCGCAAAATGGAGACTATACAGCATCGCAAGTGACAAATACTCCGGCGGGCGCAGTGGCCTCCACAAATGTTCAAGCTGCTGTCAATGAACTGGATTCAGAAAAACTGGGGATGACTGTGTCATCAGGGCCCCCGGTTCCTGAGCCAACGAAGGGAGTTAATGACGTTCCACTAATCTGTACAACTGATGACATGGTCGCCACGCCCGTTGAGAGATTGACGGTAATGTGTGCGGCTTGGAATTGGTTACTCGTATTTCGAAATACAAAAAGAAATTTTGTTTCTGATAGACGAGTTATAAAAAAATTTCCACTATTTGAGGGCGGTGTTAAGGAAGTTGTCACCGGCCAAACTGTAAATCCTGTTGCGGTGCCAGTAAGTACCGTGCTGGTTGTTCCAGCAAAGCTGACGCTGCAAAATACTAATGCATAAACGATGATGGATAGCTGTTGGGTGTACCTCATGCGTACTAATGTCATTCAATAGAATAGTAGCATCGTGGCGGATTTGCTGTCTAGTTTTTGAACAAGGAAGTCGATCCCCCCGTTTGGATCGACACTCGCGAGTCACATTAAAAGCACAAAGCGTTTACTGTACTCTAGAGAGGTCTCCGGTTTAAAAAAAGAGGAGCAGTTTATTTCAACTTCTCAATTTTACAGAATTCGGTAAAAGGTAAGATATGAATCTTGTCGGAAATAGTTCGAAAGGTTGTGCCTTGGTGAACCTGGTAGAATTTGGGTATAGGTGTTCGCTCGCTAAAGTAAGAAATATGTCTTGAAAGATTTTTTTCTCCAGTTTTGCACTCCACAGCAAATAGGGGCTTTTTGTTCTTTAACACAACAAAATCGACCTCTTTGGCTGTGATATCGCGTAAGAATCTGAGTTCCATCCGATCTCCCTGGGTGTCTTCGTGATAGTGACAAAATTTAAGAAGGTGGCTTGCCACTAAGTTTTCCCAGCGTGACCCAGGGGAGTCAAGTTCACTCCAGTCCCAAAGATAAATCTTCTGCTCTTTTTTTACAGCTTTGATTCGTGGAGCTCCATAAGGAGCGATTCGGTAACAGTAATAAACGTTTTCTAGAATTGAAATCCATTTTTCGACAGTTTTAAAGTCGACTTCTAGGTCTTCTGCTAAGTTCTTTCGTGAGAGAGGGGAGCCCACTCTGTCTGGAAGAGCTTCCATTAAAATCTCTATGTTTGATATTTCTTTGACGTTCTCGAGATCGCGAATGTCAGAATAAACGATCCGTTCCCGCCTTTGCCTATGCCATCTCTTAAGTTGTTGGGCTGAGGCATTGATATAAGGTTCTGGAAACCCTCCAAACTCTAAAAGTCTTTGGAGAATCCTGTGTTCGCAAGATTTAGAAACTTCGCAAAGTGTAAATGGGTGCATTCGATAGTAATGATATCGTCCAAGTAAAGAATCCCCGCCTTTTCTGTAGTAATCGAGGCGAGCGGATCCAGTAACCAGGAATTGGTGAGTATTTTTCAACTTATCGAAGAAGCCTTTGACGAGAGATCGCCATTTTACAAATTTGTGAATCTCGTCGAGGATTATAAGCTTTTGTTTGGCATCGAATATTCCAGCTTTTATTTTTTTTCGATCCTCTAGGTCATCCCAGTTTAAGTAACTCGTGTGACCATCTTTATAACTTGGAATAAGTGACTGAGCGAAAAAGGTTTTCCCTACCTGCCGTGGTCCTCCTAAAAAGACCATTTTCCGGGTAAGATCAGTCTCAACGTTCTTCATGAGGTATCTGTGTAAAGTAGACATAGTTCCACTTTACATTTAAGTAAAGTAGAGTCAAGTCTACTTTACTTGGTTTTGGCTTAAAGGTATATTGATCGAGAATTCCTGATCCATTCGACAAACTCAAGCCAGTTTTTAAATGGGATGATTGCTGGACAAAAATCTCAATTGGGGTCGCGTCAAATTGGATAAGGACTCGCGACTCTACCTTGGCTTAGTATAAAACCAATTCGCGGGGTCAAATCAGCGCTCCAAAAATTGGTTCAGCAAGGTCAATGCCAATGCCAACTGAATCCTTATTTTTCCAACAAATGAGCCGATAAGGAACTATGGCCAAGGGTTCCCTTGTGATTATTATCTTAAATTTAATGATGATTTCCTCGAGCTTTGCTCAGGTTCCTGCGAGTTTTGTGTATCAAGGGCAGATCACTAAAGCAGGAGGAGTACCTCTTGAAGCGAACCCGGTCATTTTTAATGTTCGCATTTACTCTCCGGTGAATGATTGTTTGCTTTACGAAGAGCAACATTCGGTAAATATGTTAGGGAGCGAAGGTACGTTTAATCTGAGTATCGGTGGAGGAATTCGCTCCGGCACTGATTACGAAGACACCTCGTCTCTTGTGAATGTGATGCAAAATGGATTGAACTTCACAGGGATTACGAGTTGTGCGTCCGGTACAAGTTATAATTCAATCACTGGTCACACCCGCAAAGTTCGGGTGAGTTACAACGATGGCTCGGGTCTTGTGACTTTGGCTCAAGACTTTCACCTTCAGAGTGTTCCTTACGCGTGGTATGCGAATAGTCTCCAAGGGATGACCGCCAGCAATTTTGTGCAAATCGATCCCGCAAACAACATGACTCAATCTAACTTACAAAATCTTTTCGCCGGAACGAATTACAATACGCTTTTGAATTTAGCGAGTGGCACTCCTGTCTCTCCTCTCTCCATGAATAATCAGCAGATCAAAAACGTGGCGAATCCGACATTACCTCAGGATGCAGCGACAAAAAACTATGCAGATACACGGATTGCTGGGGCTAACATTGACGTGTCTGGAGTGGGTGCGGGCGTGGGTAACGGGCGAGTGCTTTCGTGGAATGCGACACTCAACCGTTGGGAAGCGACGACTCCTTCCGCGATTACTGATTCTACAAAGTTACCATTGGCGGGTGGAACGATGGCCGGCACTATCAACATGAATGGGAATCAGATTTTAAACGCCGGGCACGTGACTCTGCAGAATCTATCGACGGTGACGCTGGGTAAGTATGATAATGCTCAACAGGTCACTCTCGTGGGAACGCTCACTCCTTCCAATAAAGGGGCCATGTGGTTCAATAGCCAAACCAATAAGATCATGTATTGGGATGGAACGACCGCAACCGAAGCGGGCTCCGGAAGTGGAACGATTGCAGAGATCGTGACCAACGGGACGTCAGCTCTTTCAGGAGGAGCCGCCTCCGGTACAATCACTCTTTCCGTGAACACGGATGGAAGCACGATCGAGGTCAATGGTTCCAACCAACTTCGAATTCGCGACGGCGGAGTGACAGATGTAAAGGTGAACTCGGTGGGAGTTCAAAAAATAATGAGCAGTTTAGGTCAATACTTAACTTATCGCCCCAACAATGGGGCTTGTGCGGATGGACAGACTTTAAAGTGGAATACGTTAACCGGTTGGGAGTGCGGCAACGATAATGACGCGAACACGGATGCGGTGTCGAGCGTGTTTTCAAGAACAGGTGCTATCACTGCCCAGGCCGGTGACTATACGGCTTTACAAATTACCAATACTCCAGCAGGTGCTGTGGCCGCAATCAACGTACAAGCGGCAATCAACGAACTCGATACAGAGAAAGTCGCAAAATCTGGCGACTCAATCACTGGCGCTCTGATTTTAAATAACACTTTGACCGCCAACGGGGCGGTGACAGCGACCTCATCTGTGACACTCAATGCTCAGAACGAAATCCGATTTGCAGATACCGACTCTTCGAATTATGTAGCACTTCGTGCACCAGGGACTGTAGGGGCAAATGTCGTTTGGACTTTACCTTCCGCAGACGGAGCGTCGGGATCTGTATTATCCACCAATGGTGCGGGCGTATTGAGCTGGGTGAGCGGCAATTCCGGAGACATTACTGGGGTCACGGCGGGGAGCGGTCTCGCCGGTGGGGGGTCGAGTGGGGATGTGACATTAAGCGTGGCGACAGGTGGAATCACAAGCACGCATATTAGTGACGGTACTCTAGCGACGGTGGACCTTGCCGATGGAGCGATTACCACTGTAAAGCTGGGTGATGCTCAAGTGACAAATTCTAAAATTGACTCGGTGATGGTGGGTAAAGTGTCGAGCGGAGCCTCAGAGTACTTTAAGTATAAGCCAAACAATGTCAATTGCGCCAACGGCGAAGTTTTAAAGTGGAATAACACTCTTGAGCAGTGGGAGTGCGGAACGGATAACAATTCAAACGCTGTGACCTCTGTTTTTTCGCGCACAGGTGCAGTGGTTTCTCAGAATGGGGATTACACGGCATCGCAAATCACCAACACGGCTGCGGGCAACATGGGCGCCGCCACGACTCAAGCTGCAATCAATGAACTTGATGCCGAAAAGGTCGCAAAGTCGGGCGATACGATGACCGGGGCATTGACTTTCAATGCGCAAAACGAAATTCGTTATGCAGATAGCGACTCTTCGAATTACGTCGCGATACGTGCGCCGTCGGTGCTGGGATCTAATATTACATGGACTCTGCCAACGACCAATGGAACGGGGAACCAAGTTCTTCGAAACGACGGGACCGGAATTCTTTCTTGGGTCGACGCCGCGACGAGCACGGCTGATATTGAAGGCATCACAACAAGTACGACATCGGGATTGAGTGGAGGCGTTACTTCGGGCACCGCCAATCTTCAAGTTGTGGTCGATGATTCCACGATCGAGATCAATAGCGGTAACAACCAACTCCGTGTCAAAGATGCGGGAATCGCCGCCGCTAAAATCGCAAACGACGCAGTGATAACAACAAAAATTCTCAATGCGAACGTCACTAATGCAAAACTTGCTAGTGACTCAGTAACAACAGATAAAATTTTGGACGGTACTATAGCGACAGCGGACATTGGCAATAATCAAGTAACGAATGCGAAAATCGATAGTGTGAACATCAGCAAAGTGGTCTCAGGAGTTGATTACTTTACGTATGCTCCTGGCGGCTCCGCGTGTACAAACGGATTTACCTTAGTGTGGAACAACACTTTAAATCGTTGATTGTGCGGAGCCATGCCGACGAACTTCGTCATGCTCTCAGACACAGACGCCGATACTCGAATTTACCTCGAAAAAAACACCGATGAAGATCGCATCCGTTTTGACACGGCAGGCACGGAGCGCATGGTGATCGATAACTCTGGAAATGTAGGAATAGGAACTTCGTCGCCAGCTCAAAAACTATCTGTGGTCGGAATGATTGAATCCACGTTGGGAGGGGTTCGTTTTCCTGATGGGTCAACTCAAACAACCGCCTTCACCGGTTCGTCAAACAACTTAACAACTATAACGTCAAATACCAACGCTACTGTAAATTCAGCGTATCTTGTGAGTAGTGGCTCGCAGGTCGCCGTAACGCTTCCGGCGAGCTGCTCAGTGGGGCAAACTGTAAAGTTGATCGGCTTTGGGGCTGGTGGCTGGAGGTTGATTGCCAATACGGGCCAGTCGTTTCATGATTCGTTGGGCGGTCAAAGCCAGACTGCCGCGAGCATATATTCAGTAGGGACACGAGATACTATGGAAGTGACGTGCGTTCAGGCAAATACCGCATGGATGGTAACATCTGAGACGAACCGCCACAGCAGCCTTCCTACTGTTGGTGTCAATGGTGCAAGCTATAGCGGGGGTCGTGTCGTACTGAATGGGTATGGTGTCCTCTACTATATAAATACAACTGCTGCTTTCCAAGATTTTACATTTAACGTACCTCCAGGAGTTTCTTCTCTTGATGTTACAGTCTTAGGGGGTGGCGGTGCTAACACGAGTGGAGGCAGCGGTGGCGGTCCTGGAGGCGGTGGTGCGCGTTCCGTTATAACGGTAGGTGCCGCAAGTTACAGTTTACGCGTTGGAGGTGGAATGAATACCCACTGGGATTCGAGTACGCATGGTTCAACTGGTAACTCTACTTCAACCCCCTCATTAACTTGGTTCGGAAACTCAACATTACTTTATGCTACCGGCGGAGGCGGTTCTGGAGGGGCCCCTGGCCAAGGCTACAACGGTAACGTACACAACTCGCGAGAGGATCCTCTAGTTCCACGGGAGTAGCCGTCATCACTTCTACGGGCGCATCGTATGCGACGATACTCGGCGTCGATACCACTTTTGAGGGCGATGCTGGAGGTAGAGGGCAAGGTCTGAACGGATTCACAGGAGAAGCGCCAACATCTGGAATTGGTCTAGGAGGCGGAGGTGGAGGTCAAAATGCATCTAATTACGGAGGATCTTCAAGTGCTGGGGTTGGAGGCAGGTATGGTTATAGCGGTGGAATTCAAGGTCAGAATGGTGCCGGCCCTTCACCGGGCACGCAAGGAACCGGTTCAACAGGGAGTTACCGCAACGGTGGTGGTGGTGGATCGTTTGGGGCCGGAGGTGGTGATGATGGTTCAGGAGGTTCAGTCATTGGAGATGGCGGCGGCGGCGGCGGCGGCGCAATTTTAATACGTTGGGACACAACAATGGGCGCGTTCGTTAGTGGACGTCCAGGATTCCCATAGTTATCCAATGATTCTGTCGGACGGGGCGCCCGTCCTTTTTTCTGCTCCACCTCTTGGTTCAGATTCTTTAAGGTTTTCTCACAATCCTTCCATAAACTCCGATAAGTGAGCATGATCAAATGTTTGGTGGGCGTTATCTTCAGCCTTGTACTGTCGACTTGGAGCTATGCTCAAGTGCCCGCAAGCTTTGTGTATCAGGGGCAGATCACGAAGGGTAATGGTGATCCGCTCGAGGCCAATCCTGTCGTGTTTAACGTTCGCATTTATTCTCCGGTGAATGACTGTTTGCTTTACGAAGAGCAGCACTCGGTCAACATGTTGGGGAGCGAAGGTATGTTTAGCTTGAGTATCGGCGGAGGAACCTAGGGAATTCGCTCGGGCACTGATTACGAAGACACCTCGTCTCTTGTGAATGTGATGCAAAATGGATTGAACTTCACAGGGATTACGAGTTGTGCGTCCGGTACAAGTTATAATTCAATCACTGGTCACACCCGCAAAGTTCGGGTGAGTTACAACGATGGCTCGGGTCTTGTGACTTTGGCTCAAGACTTTCACCTTCAGAGTGTTCCTTACGCGTGGTATGCGAATAGTCTCCAAGGGATGACCGCCAGCAATTTTGTGCAAATCGATCCCGCAAACAACATGACTCAATCTAACTTACAAAATCTTTTCGCCGGAACGAATTACAATACGCTTTTGAATTTAGCGAGTGGCACTCCTGTCTCTCCTCTCTCCATGAATAATCAGCAGATCAAAAACGTGGCGAATCCGACATTACCTCAGGATGCAGCGACAAAAAACTATGCAGATACACGGATTGCTGGGGCTAACATTGACGTGTCTGGAGTGGGTGCGGGCGTGGGTAACGGGCGAGTGCTTTCGTGGAATGCGACACTCAACCGTTGGGAAGCAACGACCCCGAGTGCCATCACAGATACGACAAAGCTTCCCCTTGCAGGTGGGACAATGAGCGGTAATATCAACATGAACGGGAATCAAATATTAAACACCGGCCATGTGACAATGCAAAACCTATCAACGGTGACTCTTGGAAAGTACGACAACACTCAACAAGCGACTCTAGTCGGAACATTGACAGCGTCCAACAAGGGAGCCATGTGGTTTAATAGTCAGACGAACAAGATCATGTACTGGGACGGGTCTGTAGCTGCGGAAGCCGGCTCGGGAAGCGGAACAATCTCTGAAATCGTAACCAACGGAACTTCCGCACTTTCTGGTGGAGGAACTTCTGGCACGATTACCTTAAATGTGAATACTGATGGATCAACACTTGAAGTGAACGGATCGAATCAACTTAGAGTCCGCGATGGCGGGGTCACAGATGCAAAAGTGAATTCCGTGGGAGTTCAAAAAATCATGAGCAGCTTAGGTCAGTATCTAACTTATCGCCCGAATAATGGCGCGTGCGCGGATGGCCAAACCCTTAAGTGGAACACGTTGACGGGTTGGGAGTGTGGCAACGATAATGACGCAAACACTGACGCGGTTGCCAGTGTGTTTTCGCGCACGGGTGCAGTCGTTGCGCAAGCCGGTGACTATACCGCCTCGCAAATTACAAATTCGGCTTCTGGAAATATCGCTGCTGCTACGGTACAAGCTGCAATCAGCGAACTCGATACAGAAAAGTTAGCTAAGTCCGGCGATACAATGTCTGGCGCCTTAGTATTGACTAATACGCTAACTCTGAACGGAGCTGCGACGGCAACGTCTTCGGTGACTTTAAACGCCCAAAACGAGATGCGATTTGCGGATATCGATTCTTCAAACTATGTCGCGCTCAGAGCTCCTGGAACAGTCGGAGCGAATGTGACATGGACTTTACCGGCAACAGACGGAGCTTCCGGCTCAATGTTGTCCACCAATGGCACGGGAGTTCTCAGTTGGGTGAGTGGGAATTCAGGAGATATTACGGGTGTCACGGCGGGAAGTGGACTTTCTGGCGGTGGTGCAGGGGGTGATGTGACTTTAAGTGTGGCCACAGGTGGAGTTACCTCGACTCATATAAATGACGGTACAATAGCGACGGTAGATATGGCTGATTCCTCGGTCACCACAGTAAAAATTGGTGATAACCAAGTGACTGACGTAAAGATTGATACGGTCAGCGTGGGTAAGGTGTCTAGTGCCTCGTCTCAATACTTTAAATATAAACCAAATAATGTAAATTGCGCGAACGGCGAGGTTTTAAAGTGGAACAACACTCTGGAACAGTGGGAGTGCGGTGTTGATAACAACACCAATGCCGTTACTTCGGTCTTCACGCGTACGGGTGCAGTGCTTGCTCAAAACGGCGATTACACAGCATCGCAAATTACAAACGCGGCAAGTGGAAGTGTATCGGCGGTGACAGCTCAAGCGGCAATTAACGAGCTCGACACAGAAAAAGTAGCAAAGTCTGGCGATACGATGAATGGGCCTTTAACTCTCAACGCCCAAACAGAAGTGCGGTACGCGGATAGCGATTCATCAAATTATGTGTCGATTCGTGCACC
Source organism: Bdellovibrionales bacterium (assembly GCA_019750295.1). NCBI lineage: Bacteria > Pseudomonadati > Bdellovibrionota > Bdellovibrionia > Bdellovibrionales > Bdellovibrionales bacterium. The sequence goes on from JAIEOS010000037.1 coordinate 42,674, forward strand.
GTCTGTTGTTGGCTCAAATATCACTTGGACGCTTCCTGCGACCAACGGTACAGGCAACCAGGTATTAAGAAACGATGGCACAGGAGTATTATCCTGGGTAGATGCAGCGACAAGCACTGCGGATATTGAGGGCATTACTACAAGTGCGACATCTGGACTCAGCGGCGGGGTCACAGCTGGAACAGCAAACCTGCAAGTCGTCGTCGATGATGCCACAATCGAAATCAATAGCGCCAATAACCAGCTCCGTATTAAAGATGCAGGCGTCGTTGCTGTAAAAATCGCAAATGATGCGGTAACTACGGCTAAAATTCTAAATGCCAACGTGACTAATGCCAAGCTCGCTAGCGATGCAGTGACCTCTGATAAGATAATGGACGGTACAATAGCGACGGCGGACATTGGTAACACTCAAGTAACCAACGCTAAGATTGATACAGTAAATATCAGCAAGGTTGTATCGGGTGTCGATTATTTTACTTACGCACCAGGCGGTTCGGCGTGTACCAATGGATTCACGCTAGTGTGGAACAACTCTCTTAACCGGTGGCTTTGTGGAGCGATGCCGACGAACTTCGTCATGCTCACTGACACTGATGCAGATACGAGAATTTACCTCGAAAAAAATACCGACGAAGATCGCATTCGTTTTGATACGGCTGGTTCTGAGCGCATGATTGTCGATAACGTGGGTAATGTAGGTATCGCTACTAGCTCACCCTCCGCCCGGTTAGACGTCAACGGTGCCGTCGGAGTAAATTCGTTATTTGAAGGGATCTCGAATTATGTGAATAGTTCAAGCGCCTATACGATTCCAGACACTTCATTAAACTTACGTCGGATCAATCTAACTGCTGACGCAACAATCACATTACCCGCGTTTGTGGCTCCTGCTGCGAAAGTTTACTCTATGACTTTATTTCTAAGACAAGATGCGACCGGCTCTCGAACTGTGACGATAGTGGGAAATGGTTCAGACACTATTAAATGGGATTCCGGTACGGCCCCAGCTATAGCGACGGCAGCCAATAAAGTTTCTGTCATTCAATTGATGAAACCTTCAGATGAAACAAATTGGTATGGGTCTTTAGTTTGGAGTGAAACTCCAGCGGGACCGACCTGTGCTTCCGGAAGCACTACAATAAATTATTCTGGTGGCATAGTGAACTTTACGGTGCCCGCAGGTTGCTCTTCGTTGACTATTGAAGCTTGGGGTGCGAGGGGCGGTAGTGGGAACGGTTTTCAGAGTGGTCTAGGTGCATATATCAAAGGGACCATTTCAACTTCCGGTGGAACAGTCTACAAAGTTCTTGTCGGTCAAAAGGGTGGCGACGGTAGTATAGCGGGCGGAGGCGCTGGGGGAACTTTTGTAACGACCACTAGCAACGCTCCGGTGATGATCGCGGGTGGTGGTGGCGGTGCCTATCCAACGACTGGTCAAAGTGGAGTGACAACAACGTCGGGTGGTTCGTCAAACTTCTCGGGAGGATCATCCGGGAATGGGGGCTCCGCAGGCACTGGTGGAACGAGCGGCGCTGGCCTGTTAACAAACGGCACAGTAGGTACCGCCGGTGCGAGCGCTCCTTTAGCATTCGTGAACGGCGGGACGGCAGGCGGAGCTTGCTCTCCAGGAAACGCAGGAGTTGGTGGGTTTGGCGGTGGCTCTGGAGCTGAATGGTGTGTCTGTGGTGCTCCAGGAGCGGGCGGCGGGTATTCAGGAGGTGGTGCTAGTAGTGCTGGCTGCGGAGGTTCGACGTCCGGCGCTGGCGGTGGTTCTTTTAATTCTGGGAGCAACCAAACGAATACTTCTGGTGTCGATGCCGGGGCTTCTGGAAATGGGAAAGTTATCTTCACTTATGGGCCGTGATCGAAATGAAAAAAGTAGTTTTAATGGTAAAAGGGCGGTTTAATCTTGAGTATCATTAAGTCAATAATTCTGATTGGAATATTTTTCTCTCTATCTTCCGAGGCCTGGGTCGGAACACGGATTCGAAAAAGCAAAGTTTCTATTCCAATCCCTCCACCGACTTCTGTAAATTGTGTCGGTGCGCAAGCTTCAACTGCGAACTCTTGCACATTTTCGGCTTCCGGCACGTATACGGTGACAATCACGGGAAGTGTTGCATTGACTGTTCGCTCATGGGGCGCGGGAGGTGGAAGTAACCGCGATGCAGGCTCAGGGGGTGGAGGAGGATTTGCGCAAGCTATCATAGCAACAACTTCTGGATCGTACACGATTTATGTCGGAGGGGCCGGCGGCGGGAATAATAATCTCAACGGCGGAGCAGGTGGCTCGCCGGGTAATGGTGGTAATGGTGGGACTTCTTCGAGTTACGGCGGTGGCGGCGGCGGCGGATTCTCCGGTATTTTTTTAAATTCGACCCCTATATTAATTGCGGGTGGAGGTGGTGGTGGGGGGGGACGATTCGTCCGCAGAGGCCGGTGGGGGAGTTTCGGGTAATTCAGCTTGTGGATCTGGA
>JAIEOS010000038.1 GCA_019750295.1 Bdellovibrionales bacterium
CTTAAACTTAAAACAGCGAGAAGAATCGCTATAATCCAAAACCGCGCGATAATTTTTGTCTCGTCGAGACCTTGAAGCTCGTAATGATGATGAATCGGCGCCATTTTAAAGATTCGTTTTTTACGTAATTTAAAAGAAGCCACCTGCATAATCACAGAAACAGCTTCCACGACAAACACTCCACCGAGAATCACTAAAAGTAACTCGTTGTGAGTGAAAACCGCCATAATTCCTAAGAAACCACCCAAACTCAAACTTCCTACATCGCCCATAAAAACTTGAGCCGGATAAGCGTTAAACCAAAGGAAACCAAGCCCTGCCGCAACGACCAAAGCCGCCACTGGCGTCAGTTCCCCGGCTCCGTTAATAAAAGGAATCTGCAAATAATGAGCAATCTGAATATGCCCTGTCACATACGCAAAGATCCCCAGCGTCCCCGCCGAGATGATCACCGGCATAATCGCAAGACCATCAAGGCCATCTGTGAGATTCACGGCATTGGCAGCTCCGACCACAACGAGTCCTGCGAACGGAACGTAGAACCAGCCCAAATCGTAAATGAAACTTTTAAAAAAAGGAATGGGCACCGCTGTTGAAAGATTAAAAAATTGAATCAATACCGCAACCACGGCTCCAGAAATTAAAAATTCCAAAATCAAACGCAGTCTTCCGGGAAGGCCTTTGCTGTTCTTTTTTTTGACCTTCATAAAATCGTCGACGTACCCGATGAGACCAAATCCTAAGGTCACCACAAGAGTGCCTAACACCAAGGGATTAAAAAGATCGATCCAAAAAAAAGAAGGGATCACAATACTCATCAAGATCAATCCACCACCCATGGTCGGCGTTCCCGCTTTTTTGAGATGACTTTGTGGACCATCGTCACGAATGGATTGGCCCCACTGGAGGCGACTTAAACTCCGAATAAAGTAAGGTCCCCAAGCCCAACACAACGCAAACGCAGAAAAAAATGAAATAAAAGATCTGAATGTGATGTAGCGGAAAACGTTTAAAATAGAAAAAGAATCGGCCTGTGCATATAACCAGTGATAAATCATGAACGCTCTTATGTATTACTTTGCTGAAAAATTAATGGGCTCGAGCTGAAGAACTATTTTTTCAAGAGCGCTTCCGCGGGACCCCTTAACAACTACTAAAGAGTTTTTTTCTATCACACTTTTGATTTTTGATGCAAGCGATTGTTCATAAGTATCTGAAGTTATTAGATTTTTCTCATTTTTGCGAGCCCTCTCAAAACCTTTGCGAAGGCTTCCCGCAGAGGGACCAATAAAGAAACAGGTTTGAATATGAGATTTTCCGATCCACTCGCCCAATTCTTCATGGGCTTGAGGGGCATATTCTCCCTGCTCCAACATTTCCCCAAAGATGCCCACCACTTTTTTAGACTTCACTTCAGGAGCTTCTAGATTTTTAAGAAGCGCGCGAAAACTCTCGGGGTTGGCATTGTAGCCATCAAAAACAACATCGGCTCCGCTCTTCAATTGAATCCACTGATTGCGCCCCCAGGCCGAACGACAACGGCCAAAGTTCGCCCAGATCTGCCGAGGGTCCATTCCCGCCGCGATACAAATTGTCGCTGCCGCCATTAAATTCCAAATGTTGTGCTCGCCCCACACTGGAACTTTCGCTTCGTCCCGTACACCGGC
>JAIEOS010000039.1 GCA_019750295.1 Bdellovibrionales bacterium
CACGATGGCTACGGGAGACATGGCTTTTACGAAGCCAAAGAACAAAAAGAAGGTGTTAGAGATTCTTGAGAAGTTTGGCCTCAAGTATGGTGTGACGCTGGTCTACCACGGGATTAATGTGAATCATCTTCATCTGCAGATTAAGCTTTCCAATCGATATGGGTATTATAAGTTCATCCGCGCGGTCACGGCGGCGATTGCGATGGCCGTGAGTGGTGTGAATCGATGGAATAAAAACTCTTCGGGTCGAAAGTTTTGGGATTATCGGCCATTCACACGTGTAGTGATGGGGTATAGGGATTCGGTGCGACTGAATGATTATCTTCAGATCAATCAGCTGGAGGGCTTCGGGGTGCAGAGACCTATTGCTCGACAGATGGTGGCTGAGCGATGGAAGTACTCTAGCTCGTAAAGGACCTCGCCTTCTTCTTTTTAATGAAGACTTTCTCATATTGCGCCGACAAACTTATGCGTGTCTAATAAGTGTAGATAAATTTATCAGCTGTCGGGTTAATAACGGAAGTGTCTCAAACTGAGATGAGTTCTTGGCGATATGCGATTAGGGCTGACGTTTTTTGGCTCAGTTCTTGGATAGTAGTTTGGTATGTGCAAAGCAAAAAAGATTTTAATTCTAATGCTTCTAGGACTTATCAGTTTTCCTGCATTGGCCAACGAAGTTGTTGATGGCGATGAAGAGGATGACTCTGACCTTATACAACGCCTTGTTCAGCAAGCGCCCGTTCCCACTCCACGCCCAGCGCCTCGAGTCACTCCGGTTCGCTCCACTCCTCGACGTGCGGCCCCGGCTCGCGTGGAACGCACGGATGATGAAGACTATGCCACAGACTTCGACGACCAAGTTCAAGAAACCGGCTATGTGGATCGCAATCTAACGGGTTTACTCAGTCGTGTTTCCTCACAAGCTTGGAAGCAGGCCACTCGATCTCGCCGAGTCGCTAATTTTTGTGGCGGTGGTTATCGGTCCGGGAACAGATCTAAATGTATGTGTGCCGCTGGCGTTGCCGATGCACTCCTCGCTTCAGGAGTTTGTACCACTCGCCCCAGCTCGAACGCTCTTCAAATGCATACCAATGGTGTTTTAAGAAGGGCTTGCCCTCGTTTAAATTTAAGTAATTCCAGAGATCCCGGTCGGGCTCCCGCAGGAAGCGTTATCGTTTACGCGGGACATGCAGGTCGCCGTGTTCACAATTTTGGACACGTTGAGATTAAAGTTCCAGTGACTCGCGAACTGTTGCAAACAATGGGTCGCGCTGGAGCCGGATTAAGAGAAGGTGGCTTTATGTACTGTAGTGACTATTGTTCACCTCGCCCAACTTTAACTAGAACCAACCGCGTTGCTGCGATATACAACCTAAGATAAGGAGTCATTATGAAGAGCATTTTAATTGTTTTTATCTTAAGTCTTCAAGGAATCGCCTCTGCCGCTACGCGCGCGCCCGCGTGTGCGAACTGCTCTCGCGCAGATGCACTGATTGCCGAAATCGATCAAAAACGGGTGAAGTGCGAACCGATGAATTCAGCCACGTTTCAGATCCAAAGAGACTTCGTTCGTCGCGGGACTTTAATCACGCGTCGACTACTCACAGAAGCGTCTTTCAATGAATCTCATGCAGAACAAGTTTGGTTAATGGTTTCTAAAGTCGCCGCCTATGACGTCGAGTCTTTCTTAGTTCAAGATATTGGACTGTCGCAATTTAGACAGCATAAAGCGCTACTGAATGCGGCGATCGATCGAATGGTACAAAGTGGTAAATTCTCCGCCGCCCTTAAACTTCAGTTGCAGGAGTACGTGGGTCTAATCCCCAATAAAGATCGACTTAAAGATATTCGTTGCGAGTTTTAATAAAGAAAAGAGAGCCCAACGGTTAAACCGAGGCCATTGAGAGAAAAATCTTTTTGGCCTGCGAGCTCACTGACTCGGACCGCTTGATACTCCAGCATAGTTTTAAACGCCGTAAATTTAGAAAATCCAATTTCAAAACCAACTCCACCTTTACCACCATAAGAGAATCCGAGGGATTGCTCATCCACATCTGCAGGAGGATTGGCCATCTCCATGGATTTGATTCCCCCAATGGCGGAGATCTCGAGGACAGGTCTAAACACACTTCTTAACGAGGGCTTAATCTGAAGTCCAAGGATCAGATCTGCCGCAAGAATATTGGCCCGGTAATCTTCCTCCGCAATCCAAGTTTGAGTGGCGGCATACCACAAGGATCCACCATAGATGAATCTGACATGGGACTGCCCCGAGGACGCTAAATAAGTTGCTCCATATCCGTAGCTGCCCGTAGGGCTTTTTTCTTTATCATCGATAAATGAGTACATCTGTAAACCATAGTAATGATCACTTCGTTTATAAGGACCGTAACAAGGCTCTTTCTCACCATTCCAGTTGACACAAACATCACGATCACGCTCGTCACTTCCCCAGAGCCAACCGGCCTGCGCCGTATGTGCAACTAAAATAGAAAATAGGATCACAAGAAAACGCATCAAGGAACCACCAATAAAAACTCGGGAGTACTCAATATGCCTTGCCCAAGGACTCCGACGTAAACACCTTCAGAGGTCAACTCAACGATGTAGTTAAATATTCGATCGACAACTAAGAGATTGCCATCAGCTCTTTGGGCAATACCACCAGGGGCACCTAAAATGCTGGGGTTACTAAATGTGGCCTGAGCTGTCGCGAGATTCGAGCTATAAACAATTATGCTGTCGGTTGTTCCCGACCACGCCGTAGCAATACTTCCGTTACTCATGACAAGACAACCAGTGGCGTCCGTTGTACCCGCGATTCCTGAGGCCCGAGTGGCAATTTGCGTGCCTGCATCATTGTAGGTGCGAACCACGTCGGATGTGAGTGAGCAGTGAACAAATCCACCCGCTGGCAGAGCACTCAACTGAGTGCCCCCATTTTGCAAAGCACGGGGCCAACCCCCGCTCGTAATTCTTAATCCAGCTGATGTAAAACGCTCGACGTTGTTGGTCTCTATCACAAGAATATCGCCATTATTTAATTGGGTGAGTCCGCGAATATTTCCAGTTAAGTTTCCGTCGGTAATCAAATTGCGAGAACTGCAATCCGTTCTATTCACCGCAACAATGCGATCAGCACCGTCCACTGCGACCGCGAACTCTTCGTTACCCGCGAGCCAGCCAATGCCATAAACTGTCTCGGAACTATTATTGAGATTAAACGCAACTCTCTTGTAATTTCCAAGGGCATCTAATACTAGGACGGCCCGTGTACCACTGTTTGTAACTAAAATATCGCCCGATTGCATGCAGACGTCTTCGACATTATCGTCTTCGTCATCTTTGGGAGCACAGGAACCCGAGAGAAGGCCCACCAATGACAGGCCGATCATGGTCTTAAAATGTCTTTTAAATAAGGATTTAAACATTTGTTTTTCCACTTTATTTTATCGGTCGTTTAGATATATTAATTGACGAATAAGCCGCGAAATCGACCGAATGGTGCGGAAGCCTAGACTATGGATGGGCCGACCCTAGGACTTCGGACTGTCTAATAAAGCGACCTTGCTGTTAATTTTTCAGATATTTTAGAAAAACCTTAACACCGATTATTTTTAAGGCTCTACTCTCGAGCGATGCGACGACTCTTTCAACTCTGTTCCTCGACACTCCTTATTTCAAACTTCGCTTTTGCCGGCGAGCCCACTTTAATGAATCCTGAGAACGATGCCCGATTGGTCCAATCCTTACAACTGGCCGACTCCCGCACATCGGATCGAATCAATATTTTAGTCATTGGCCTTGACGAAAAAAACAATCGGAGTTCGGAAACACCTCTCGATGCTCGCTCTGATATCATGACGATCATTTCTCTCGACAAAGTTAAAAAGAAAGTGAGTTTATTCTCTTACGGACGAGATCTCGAGCTCACTCCCAGTTGCTCACAGCGAATCAGTGGTCGCAATCGCGGAGACAAACTTCTCAGTTCGACGTACCTTCTCGCAGGACGTCGAGTTTTTGTAAAATGCTTAGAGCAGATGACCGTTGAGTTTTTAAACGTCAATGAGGGATTTAAAAGGGAGTATTTGGACTCCCAAGGGCGATTTCAAATTCACGCGGTCTTCGAAGCCACACGCAGCTATACGATGAGCCATGTGACCAAAGAGGCTTTCGAACAAACAAAACGAAACTGGCTGTTTTTCATGAGAACCTATGGTTTGATGAGCTTTCAGGAATTGCTCTCCGTGGCTGTGAATCGACAAGCTCTCAAAGAAAATTTTAACGAAGCCTTGGCCGATGACTCCACTCCCACGGATCAACTGCTGAGCACCCAAATCGTCACAGAAGAACTGCAAGAGAGAAAAAAATATCCCGCAGGCTCCTACCAACGTTCGTTTAATTTTGCTTTATTTTTGAGTGACATCCTCTCGTGGGTGGCGTGCGGAATAAAGTCTAACGAAAACTCCCGTCCATTTTTTATGGGCGAGATTTTTGGGGAAACTCTTAATAAATATTTGGGTCGCAGTACCGACTTCGCTACTTTTGAGCGAAGCCTGGTTTCGCATGCTGGACCGAATGACCATCTCTTAAAGTACGCCGGCTATGCTTCGGGAGTGTCTCCCGTGAGAATCATCCAGTGGGGTGAGGAGCGCGGGGTTTATTCGATCTATGAGAACGGCGAGCTGCAAATCTCTAGGAGAAATCACGGCCAATTTCTTCCCGCCCTCAAAGTCGTAAAAGTGATGCCCACACCGCCCAACTGTTATACACCCTTATAGATTTTCTAATTTCCAGTCTTCGACTCGCTTTTCCCCCATTAAAATATTATGTTCCAGAAATGCGTTTAACTGCTCTCGCCCTTTGGATCATCGTCTCCACTTTTTCGGCCCACGCCCACACGAGCCGTTGTCATCTGTCCAACAACGTTGAACAAAAGATCTTTGATCTCCAGTTGGGCTCGCACATCAAGCTTAAACTCTATTTACCAGCCCCCTACTCGAGCGAAAAAATTTTAAAAACTCCAAGCGATTTTAGTTTTCAAAAAGACTCTCAGGGAAGCACTACAGGTATCTATCTCCATTACACCTCCGATGAGGGCCATAAAATTCAAGGATTGATCGACTACGGAAACGGAACGCTTTTGATTCTCAACACCGAATTGGGCTCACCGGCGATGGATCATTTCAAATACTTCTGTCCGCATCAGGCTCAGGAACCCACGGGGGAAATCACCAGTCAAACGCTCTACGGCCTCGCGCCCCATCTGGCAAAAATTGTGACGGCTAAGGTGATGCTCGATTCCAGGGGAGCGAGAGCATTACCCCTTGGCTTTAGCAGATGACTCTATTAAAGATGGATTATGGCTAAGTATACAACCCCCGGCAATCTCGGAAGCATCTGTCCTGATTTTAATCTCCCCGGCACAGATAACAATGCACACTCATTATCCAACTACAGCAACGGTAAAGGTCTGCTCGTGATGTTCATCTGTAATCACTGCCCTTACGTTATCGCCGTACAGGATCGCATCCTCGCTCTGGCTCACGAGCTCATTCCGATGGGACTCAATATCGTCGCCATTTCGTCCAACGACGCCGCAAAATATCCCGCCGACTCTTTTGACAAGATGAAAGAACGTGCGCAGGAAAAGAAGTACCCCTTCCCCTATCTTTATGACGAATCCCAAAAAGTGGCGAAAGCCTTTGATGCCGTTTGCACGCCCGACTTTTTTCTCTACGATAAAGATTTAAAATTGGTTTATCGCGGAAGACTCGATGACTCATGGAAAGTTCCCGAGCAAGTGACCCGTCAAGAACTTCGCGGAGCCGCGCTTAAAGTGATCAATGGCGAGAGTGTTCCCGATCAGCAGTACCCCTCAATGGGTTGCTCGATTAAGTGGAAGTTTTAAAGAATTGAGTTGGCGAATTCTGTGGGTGAAAATGGGCGGAGGTCTTCGACGGCTTCTCCGACACCGATCATTTTTACAGTGAGTCCTACGTCGCAGGCGATTCCTACGGCGACTCCGCCTTTGGCTGAGCCGTCCATTTTTGTGAGAATCACTCCGTTAACACCCAAGGCCTGATTGAATTGCTCCGCTTGCACGAGTGCATTTTGGCCGGAGTTGGCATCGAGAACTAGGATGACTTCGTGAGGAGAGCCCGGCATGGCTTTATCCATCACGCGATGGATTTTCTTTAATTCTTCCATGAGGTTTTTTTGCGTGTGTAAGCGGCCTGCGGTATCGACGATCACTACATCAAAATTTTGCGCGACACCTTTTTTGATGGCGTCGAAACCAATTGCACTAGGCTCTTTGGTGTTTTCGGGACTATAGATTTCCACTTGAGCTCTTTCGCTCCATACGCGCAGTTGTTCGTCGGCCGCCGCGCGGAAGGTATCACCAGCGGCGATCAAAACTTTTTTACCTTGAGCTTGCAGTTGGGACGCGAGTTTTCCAATGGTCGTGGTCTTCCCGGCTCCGTTGACTCCGACCACCATCCATACCGTCGTGCCGATGGGATTTAATTTAAAAGGGAGCTCGGTTCCCACCGTGGCCACATTTCCCTTCTCTAAAATCTGAACGATCTCTTTTCGAAGAAGTTCCTTAAGTCCATCAGCGTTCAATTCGCCCCCGGCATTCGCTTCGAGTTTGGAAAAGAGTCTTTGCACCGTTTTAGGACCCAAATCGCTGGTGTAGAGGACTTCTTCGATAAATTCGAGCTGATTTCGATCGAGTTTTTGGGAAGACATATTCGAGGAGATTCGTCCCCAGAAACTTTGGCGCGTATTCGTGAGGGCTTCATTTAAACTCTTAAGGCGAGGCTTTTCCTGAACTGTTTCTTTTTTGGCTTCGACCGCCTTTTGTAGGGCTTCGAGCTCTTGCTGAGCCTTGGTCTTTTTGGCGGGCGCTTTGCCCTTGAAGAGAAAATTATAGACAAAAAATAGGGATATCGCGGCGGCAGAACCGCCACCGATCATAACTTCGGGTGTGAGTAGTAATTCAAACATGTGCTCTTATAAGAGCAAAAGGCCGATTAAACAAGTTCAGCTTGTGCCGCTTCATTCAAATGCGAAGCTAAATCCACAGAAACCATCTTGGAGACGCCCTTTTCCTCCTGCGTTACACCATAGAGCTTCTCAGCCACTTCCATAGTGTACTTATTGTGAGTGACCACAATAATTTGACTGCGCTTCGCCATTTCTTTAACGAGTTCGTTAAAGCGCATGACGTTGGCATCATCCAGAGGAGCATCCACCTCATCCAGTAAGCAATAAGGAGATGGCTTCACAAGGAAGATCGAGAAAATCAAGGAGACCGCAGTCAGTGCCTTTTCCCCTCCCGAGAGGAGAGTTACACTTTGTGCTTTTTTGCCCGGAGGTCGAGAAACGATGTCGATTCCCATTTCGCCTTTTTCTGGATCTTCGATCAAGATCAGGCGCGCTTCTCCCCCACCAAAGAGGACTGGGAAAACCTTTTGGAAACGATCATTGACCGCTTCGAATGTTTCTTTAAAGCGTTTTGAGCAAATTCGATTAATACGATCGATCACCTTACGCAATTGATCTTTGGCATCCACGAGATCGGTGTACTGTTTGCTTAAGAACTCGTAACGGCCAGAAATCTCGTCGTACTCTTCAATGGCCGACAGATTCACTTCGCCAATGCGTGCGATCTTTTCTTTGTAATCTTTGAGTTCCTCGGCCGCCGTCGAAGGATCTCCTTCACGATTTAAATGCTGAGTATAAACTTCGGAAAGCTCTTTTTGATAGCGCTCGCGGATCTGCTCCGTGAGGTTGCTTTCCTTCATTTTGGCTTGTTGTAATTGCAACTGAGCTTCGTTCATGGTCGCTTGCAGTTGGTTTTTAACAGCCATCTGCTCGGACAGTTGCTCTTGGCGCTCCACGAGCTCGGTGTGCTTTTGTTCGTATTCATCACGAAGACGAGCCACGACCTCTTCGTCATCTTTTACGCGACGAATAGAGACTTCGAGCTCTAAGCGTTTTTCTTCAAGAAGAATTTGATTTTGAGAAACGAACTCGATGCTACGCTGAGTTTCCTCAGACATGCGACTAATGCGGCTTTCGACTTCATCTAAAGACGCCTTAAGCATGTCGTATTCCCGCTGGAAGCCCTCTTTTTCCTGAGTTTTCTTCGCGACGTCGATTTGTAAATGAGTGACTGTATCTTGCAAAGAACCTACGCCCGCTTTGGCCGCCTCTAAATCCACGGTCAACTTTTGCGAACGCTCCTCGAGTGACATCTTCTTTTCGCGAAGCTCTTCAAGATGATTCTGAAGAGTGACATACTCTTCACTCTTCTCGGATAGCTTTTGGACAACTTTTTCAACTTCAGACTGCTGGCGATCGATGGCTGTTGCGGCATTCTTCACTTCCACTTCAGCGCGGTCTAATTCGCTCTTAAGTTTAGCGACGGCGATCTCTTTTTCCGTCTGATCTTTTTGCGCTTGTTCTAAGTCCTCGGTCATCTTCTTTAACGTCGACTCGGTTTTCTTATGGGTCATTTGCGCAAGAGCTAGTTTACTGGCCCATTCGTCTTTCGATAATTTTAATTCTTTAATTTCGCGCTGGCGTTTTAAAACTCCAGAAGAGGCATCCTCAGGAGCTCCTCCAGAGATCATTCCGTCGGCCGTGGCCACATCGCCATCGGTACTCACAAAAGTCCAACCTGGATTTTGTTTGATCAGTTCTACCGCATCCACCAACGACTCGACGACAGCGACGCGATCTAAAATGCGACCAATCACCTCTTGGTGTTTTGCCGGAACAGAGACGATATCTTTGAGTAGCGCTTTCACGCGATCATCCGCACGAAGAGGCTCAAGTTTTTCCGAAGCTACGGCTTGGAGGGCGTCGGCGGAGTAAAAGCTCGAACGACCATTTTTATTATCTTTAAGATAAGAAACCGCATCCACCGCCGAGTTGGTATTGGAGCTTAAAATCATTTGTAAGCGCGGACCTAAAGCCGCTTCCATCGCCAATTCGTACTCTTTAGGAACTTCGACGATCTCGGAGATCGGCACGTAGCTCTGTTGAGCCTCGCGCTCCGCATCGGTCATCGGCTCCAAACGTTGTCTCTGCCAAAGCATGACGGATTTAACACCATCTTGGAAACCTTCGAAGTTATTCTGAAGATCTTCCAAACCGTAAAGGCGAGAAGTGACTTCGTTGAGGCGATCTTTATATTCATTCAATTCATTGGTTTTGTTTTCGAGGTCCGCCGCTAAGTGAACGCGGTTCGCGCTCAAAGCTTCCACATCGGCCACGACAGACAATTGCAGTTGACGTTCTTTTTCGAAAGCTTCGGAAACCGTTTTATAATTCTTTTGAATGGCCGAGCTCTGATTTTCAAGTTGTTCGAGGATATTTTTAACTTCCAACTCTTGCTCGCGCAATCCTTGAAGATTCTCTTCCATGCTCAATGACCGCGCCGACATCGACGTCTCTGCTTGCATCACCGTCAATAACTCGCGGCGAATGTTTGTGAGCTCGTCATCGTAAACTTTGATATTGGCCTGATGGCCATCGAATTCGGTCTTCTTGTTTTGATAATCTTCCGTCAAACTTTCCACTTCGTCGACAAGACGAGTGAGTCGAGCGGCCACCTCTTGAATATCGCGATTTAAAAGATCGCGACGAGTGGTGCTTTCGGAAGCCAAAGACCCCGTCATCTCTTTACTGCGACGAGCTTGCTCGATTTCGAACTGAAGCTCTTGGATGGTTTTTTCTTTATCCCGCAAAGAATCGCTATGTTCTTTGAGCGTTTGTTGTTTTATCTGGATCTGACGTTCGAACTCAGCCACATCGGCTTTAAAAGTTTGAACTTCGGCCTCGAGAGTTGTGGAATGTGTACTTGATGCCAAGTCGCGATCGCGAGCGGAGTTGTAAAGAGCCTCTGCCGCTTCGGTTTTTTCTTTGAGAGAATTAAATTCGATCGCCGCTAACCACATCTCTAACGCTTCGATGTCTTGCTTTAAACGACGATAGCGCTCAGCTCTTTGAGCTTGGCGCTGAAGACTTTCTAACTGACGCTTAAGTTCTCCGATAATATCCTGAAGGCGAACTAAGTTGTTCTCCGTTGCCTCGAGCTTTCTTTGAGATTCGCGCTTACGAGCTTTGAATTTTGTAATCCCGGCCGCTTCTTCGATGAGAGTACGACGCTCTTCAGGCTTCGCCGTAACGATACGACCGATCGCACCCTGCTCGATAATACTAAAGCCCTTAGAACCCGCACCGGTATCCATAAAGACCTCTTGGATGTCTCTGAGGCGAGCCACTTCTTTATTGATAAGGTATTCGGATTCGCCCGAGCGATGAAGGCGACGAGTGATCATGATTTCGCTGTGATTCAAATACTTCACAGGGAAAGGACCACCATCGTTTTCTAAGGTGAGAGAAACTTCGCAAAGTCCCATGGGCGCATAGCCCTCGGCTCCAGCAAAGATGACATCTTCCATGGAAGATCCGCGAAGATGTTTCGCCGACATCTCTCCCATCACCCAAACAAGGGCGTCCACGATATTGGATTTACCGCAACCGTTAGGCCCGACAATGCCTGTGATCCCGGCATCAAAATGGATCACCGTTTTGTCTTTGAAAGATTTAAAACCGACGAGTTCAAGTTTTTTAATTCTCAAGTGTCATCCCCACCACAGAAGTTTAATCTAATGCTTTGTCTCGGCTCTTTTGTTCGCTGCTGCAATTGCTGACTGCGCCGCTGCCAATCTTGCGATAGGCACGCGGAATGGTGAACAACTGACGTAATCCAAATTCACACTTTCGAAGAATTGGATACTCTCGGGATCACCCCCGTGCTCCCCGCAAACACCGACTTTTAAGTTTGTTCTGGACTTACGGCCAAGGTCAACACCCATTTTTACCAGTTTGCCCACGCCTTGAGCATCTATGGTCATAAACGGATCTTTTTCGTAGATGCCTTCGGAGACGTAAGTTTTTAGGAATTTTCCGGCGTCATCGCGCGACAAACCTAAAGTGGTTTGCGTGAGATCGTTAGTCCCAAAGCTAAAAAAGTCAGCATGTTGAGCAATATCGTCAGCCACGAGCGCCGCTCTTGGAAGCTCGATCATGGTTCCGATCAGATAATCAAATTTCACGGACATTTCTTTTTGGACGGACTTCACTTCATCATCCACAAGCTTGCGCATGATTTCGAGCTCTCGCTCTACACCCACCAGAGGGATCATGATTTCCGGAACGAGTTTTTTTCCTTCTTTGATGAGTTTTCCTGCCGCCTCGGCAATGGCTCGAGCTTGCATCTGATAAATCTCAGGATAAGTCACAGCTAAGCGACAGCCCCGATGCCCTAACATCGGGTTAAATTCGAACAAGCTCTTCACTTTGCGACGAAGATCTTCAAACGGAATATCTAGTTTTTTCGCGATATCCATCGCTTCCTCGTCCGTGTGAGGCAGGAACTCATGAAGGGGAGGATCCAGGAGACGAATTGTGACGGGTAAACCATCCATCACTTGGAAAATTTCGTAGAAATCTTGGCGCTGCATCGGGAGCAATTGATCCAAAGCTTTTTTACGATCCACCAAAGTTTCGGCCACGATCATTCGACGAATCCAATCGACGCGATCCTGACCGAAGAACATATGCTCGGTTCGGCAAAGACCGATTCCTTCTGCACCAAACTCGCGAGCCACTTGCGAATCGCGAGGCGTATCCGCATTGGTGCGAACACCCATGCGGCGATGCTTATCGGCGATTTCCATCAAGCGATTGAACGAACCATCCAATTGCGGATCGATGGTTTTCACTTCGCCAAGGAATACATCTCCTGTGCTGCCATCAAGAGTGATGATGTCGCCTTCGCGAACCACATAACCTTGAGCGCGGAATTCTTTCAGTTTGTAATCCACCTGAATATCACCGCAACCGGCCACACAGCATTTTCCCATACCGCGAGCCACGACCGCCGCATGAGACGTCATTCCCCCACGGGTGGTGAGAATACCGATGGAGGCCACCATGCCTTCGATATCTTCGGGTGATGTTTCGATACGCACAAGAATTGCTTTTTCGCCCTTTTCTTTAGCGACGACCGCGTCTTCGCTCGTAAACACCACTTTTCCGCAAACACCACCAGGGCTTGCCGGTAAACCTTTGGCTAAAACCGTTTTCTTCGCCTTAGGGTCGAGCGTTGGGTGAAGAAGCTGATCTAAGCTTGAGGCCGACACGCGCATGATCGCTGTTTTTTCGTCGATGAGTTTTTCGTTGAGCATATCCATCGCAATCGCAATGGCGGCCTTTGCGGTACGCTTGCCGTTACGAGTTTGCAACATCCACAATTTATTTTTCTCAATGGTGAACTCGATATCTTGCATATCCGCGTAGTGCTTTTCGAGACGCTGATAGGTTTTGACGAGCTCTTCGTAGACCGCAGGCATTTCTTCTTCGAGGGATTTAAATCCGGTGCCTTCGGCTTGGCGACGGCTGATCGGCTGTGGGGTACGGATCCCCGCGACCACATCCTCCCCCTGCGCATTGATGAGGTACTCACCGAAGAATTGTTTTTCTCCCGTCGAAGGATCGCGCGTGAAGGCCACGCCCGTTCCGCAATCATCGCCCATATTCCCAAAAACCATGGCTTGAACATTCACAGCGGTTCCCCAGCTTTCAGGGATGTCATTCAGGCGACGATAAGTGATCGCGCGATTGTTCATCCAGCTTGAGAAGACAGCATTGATGGCACCCCAAAGCTGCTGCTTGGGATCTTCAGGGAAGGCTTCACCCGTGTTTTCTAAAATCATTTTTTTATACTTTGAAACGAGCTTTTTAAGATCGTCGGCCGTCATGTCGGTGTCTTTTTGATAACCCTTTTCGGCTTTGACATCTTCCAACGTCACTTCGAGAAGGGAGTGATTCATATCCATCACCACATTCGAATACATTTGGATAAAACGACGATAGGAGTCCCAGGCAAAGCGCGGATTGTTGGAGGCTTTAGCAAGACCTTCCACTGTCGTTTCGTTAAGACCTAAATTGAGAATCGTATCCATCATCCCTGGCATACTGGCGCGAGAGCCGGAACGCACACTCACTAAAAGTGGATTTGCGGGATCGCCGAATTTTTTACCGAGCTTTTGCTCCATTTTCTTAAGAGCTTCGTCTACACCTTGGGTCACCCAAGTCGGAAGAGATTTTTTGTTGTCGTAAAATACTTTGCAGATCTCAGTTGAGATTGTAAATCCTGGAGGAACCGGAATTTTAAGAGAGGTCATTTCGGCGAGATTTGCGCCTTTGCCTCCCAGCAATGCCTTCATCGAGGCATTGCCATCGGTTTCGTCCTGAGAAAAGAAGTAAACAAATTTATCGGGTTTGGTCGATGTCATTAGTTCCATGCTCCCTCGATTACGTTTTCAACGTAAGATGTTAGTTGGTCTAGAGCGACGCGCTCTTGCTTCATTGAATCACGATGACGGACAGTGACTTTCTGATCCACTGCCGTTTCAAAATCTACAGTTATACACAACGGAGTTCCGATCTCATCCTGGCGACGGTACCGCTTACCGATACTGCCCGACTCGTCGTACTGCACTTCCCACTTTTTACGAAGTTCCGCAAAAATCTTGTCTGCGGTTTCCATCAAAGGTTCTTTTTTAGAGAGAGGAAGTATCGCCGCCTTGATCGGAGCGATTTTTGGGTTAAATCCCATAACCACGCGAACGTCCTCTTCGCCTTTGTCGTTCTTCGTGTGCTCTTCGCGATAGGCCTCGCACATCGTTGCAAGAACTAAGCGATCGCAGCCGACGGCCGTTTCGATCACAAACGGAAGATACTTTTCTTTTTTACCTTCGTCGAAGTATTCCATTTTTTTGCCGCTAAACTTTTGGTGCTGAGTGAGATCGAAGTTTCCGCGATTATGAATCCCTTCGAGCTCCGACCAGCCCATGGGGAATTTGTATTCGATATCCTCAGCGGCGATCGCATAGTGAGCGCGTTCATCGTCGGGATGGGGATGAAAGCGAAGATTCTCTTCTCGCAATCCTAATTTTTTATGGAACTCTAAGCGAATGTCGCGCCATTTTGTGTAAAACTCTTTATCGGTTCCGGGAGTGACAAAATATTGCATTTCCATTTGTTCAAATTCGCGAGTGCGGAAGGTAAAATTTCCGGGGGTGATTTCGTTACGGAAAGATTTTCCAATTTGCGCGATTCCAAAAGGAAGCTTCATGCGCATGGACTCTTGAACGTTATTGAAGTTGACGAAAATCCCCTGGGCTGTTTCGGGACGAAGATAAACGATGTTGTCCTCGTTTTGCACAGGACCCATGTAAGTTTGGAACATTAAATTGAACGCACGAGCTTCGGTTAAATCGGTCGAACCGCAGTTGGGACATTTTTTTTCTTTGAGATGATCGGCACGATGACGAGCTTTACACTTTTTGCAATCAATCATGGGATCCGAGAAATTATCCACGTGACCGGAGGCTTTCCAAACTGTGGGATGCATGAGAATCGCGGCATCGAGTCCCACCACGTCTTCCCGACGAGTCATCTCTTTCCACCACGCCAATTTGACATTGAGTTTTAGCTGAGAACCCAAAGGACCGTAATCCCAACACGAGGCGAGGCCACCGTAGATCTCACTGCTTTGGAAAACAAAGCCACGGCGCTTACTCAAAGACACTAAAGTTGAGAGGTCTCCCAGTCGTCGAATTTCCACGAAAACTCCTATGAATTTATAGTTCACCCATGATGTATAAGGCGGCTTTCCTGGAGTCAAAATATCTTTAAAAATGCTCAACTTTTACAGAGAGATAGTGGGATTGGTTCGCCTAAATTTTAGGAAGTTTTTTTAGGGGATTTTGCAGAGTGGATATTCCGGGAGACGCCCGTCCATGGGCTCAGGGCCCTTGTCGCCGGTGGGGGGGCGGGAGGTGCGTCAGCATCTCGGGTGGCCGCCCGCAAGCCCGGCGATCGCGTCACGCTCAAGGGAGCTCCCTCCACATCCACTCTGCAAAATCCCCTAAAAAAACTTCCTAAAAAGTAGGCGAGGCCGTAAGTCTATTGTTGTGGCGCGTTAATATCGTCGGATTTGGGGGCTCGCGGGTCGCGGAGTTCGGGACGGTTTTGGTTAGGATTTTTGGGATTTTAGGATGGCGTCGTAGGCGGCTTTGTAGAAGGGTTTTGTGGAGTCGTCGTGGGCGGTTAGGGTTTTTTGGTAGGCGTTTTTGATTTCTGAGAGGTTGCTGCCGGCGGGGACACCGAGAACCTCGTAGGCATCAAATGTATGGCCGTTATAGTTAAAGAAAACGTTGAGCATAATGGATTGGGTTTTATCATCGAGATCCATGGCCTCACTCGAGGCGTCGGCTTTTTTCTTAAAATTGAGAGAGGTCGTTGGTGTTTTTTTAATGGAGAGGAAATAGCCCACAATAAGAAGGACCACGACAGCATTTACAATTAGAAAACTTCCCGGTGACTGAAACATTCCTCTTAGTGTAAACAAAGTTTTTTCGCGAAACAACAAGTACATGAGTAGGAAAATATTATGAGTGATCCTTTTGAGCAGCAGAAACCCATCCCCGGTGTAAAACAGATTATTGCCGTCAGTTCAGGCAAAGGCGGCGTCGGCAAAAGCACGGTCTCCACTCACCTGGCCATGGCTCTCAGCAAGCTCGGTCAAAACGTAGGACTTCTCGATACCGATATTTACGGCCCTAGCATTCCAAGAATGATGGGAACTCAAAAGCAAAAGCCCGATGTGAAAGCGGGGCGCATCCAAACTCTCGATGTGGGCGGCGTCAAAACCATGAGCATCGGGAATCTGGTCGACGAAGATCTCGCGATTGTTTGGCGCGGACCTATGCTCTTTAAAGCGATTCAGCAGTTTTTGTTTGAAGTCGAATGGGGCGATCTTGATTTCCTCATCATAGATCTTCCCCCGGGAACTGGGGATGTGCAACTGAGCTTAGCGCAAAAAATTCCGATCAACGGCGTTGTGGCCGTGACCACTCCGCAAAACATCGCTCTCGCCGATGTTAAAAAAGCGATCGATATGTTTAAACGCGTGAACGTTCCCATCCTCGGCGTTGTCGAAAACATGGCCTACTTCGAATCCCCGAGCGGCGAACGCACACAAATCTTCCCTCGCGGTGAAATCGACAGCTACATGGAAAAAGAAGGAATTCGTCGTTTAGGCGAAATCCCTCTCAACCCCTACATCAGTCAAAGTTGTGAGATGGGCGTCCCTCTGTTTTTTAAAGAGGGCCAACCGTCGACTCAAGTTTTTATGGAAATTGCGCGCAAGCTCCTCTAAGGAACTTGTGTCTCTCGAGAATTGGGAAAAACTTGGCACCGATGCCGCTCGGTACTTTGCTCAGTCAATCGATAGCAGTGATCGGACAACATCGGTTGTCGGATACCAATTTGGACATCTCCCTGAGCACTTCTTGCCATTGGGGTCACAATCACGAGACCTCTATTCCCCGTGTCCCCCGCATGTATAGTGCCCCATACTTTTCCTGATTCATCCACCATAGGCCCGCCGGACATTCCACTGACAAGGCTTTCCGCGCTCGGACAATAAATGAGATATCCTGCGTTCGGCCGACCATCGGCAAGATCCGTGTAGCCTCGAAAGACACAACGATGAGTGGTAAAGTTACTCTCGCGATTGCCGGGAAAGCCGGCAATCACAAACCGTTGCCCGATTTGGGGCCGGCGCTCGGCCTCCACCAAAGGCAGTGCAAAATTGACCGTCCGCGCTTCCCCCAGTGTGACGTCCTGACTAGCGTCGTAACTTCCCGGTTGCACAGGAAACACTTCGGCGTTTCCTTCGACCATTCTTCTTCTTACGAGGCTTGGGACATCACCGCTCTGTTGATCGAGCCGTTCAGCTTCTTGATTTCTTTCCACAACAGCGAATCGTCCTCGAGCCGGCCGCCCCTGGTCACCAATGCCAGAAACATGCTGAGCCGTCACCGGGATCCCCTCGCCAGCACGTGAACCCTGGACGTAATAGATCGTTCCCTGGCCATGCCCGCGCTCACCAAAGCTCCAGGCGCGCCTGACGTTCTCCTCTAAACTTCCCGTTAAATTTTGATCCTGCCTTAGGCATTCGCTCCCTTGAAACCGAATCAGCATCTGCTCATATTTTTTTTGCTCTCTCTCGTAGAATGATTTAATTTCTGCATATTCACGGAGGGCACGGCTCACCACAGGCTCCGATCGATTCGCACTCGCCCGAATGATATCGAGAACTTCTCCAAGGGCCAATTTCAACTTTTGCTTATTTTCTGCTGGGGTTTCTGGGCAAGTGTCTGGAGCGCCCGAATCTTCTCCAATGAACAACGAGTGAATCACTTGAGCCTGCGAAGGAGTTGTTCCGCACCTATTTGCGCAAAAAGCTCGATCAGAACGTCGCGCCTCGTCCTCGCAATCCATAATACAAAAAATCTTTTCGTTACTTATTCGTAATTGTGTCAATCCGCGAAGTTTTTTCCCCATGTCCAATTGGTTTTTGTATTCGGACAGTCGTTTATTGATATCTATTAAGCGACCTTTCGCAATCTCCACCGCTTGTTTGATCTTTGCATAATCATCGCAGGTCCGACCGCGGACCCGTAAGGACTCGAAATATCGCATGTGTTCTCGTTGATTCTTACGATCCGTGTCGAGACTCTGGCGCAGCTTTGTTGGTAGAGAAATCATCACTTCTTTTAACTTTTCTATTTCTTCGAATTCCTGTTCGGCTGTGGTGCAATCAGACTCCGCAACTGGGGGCGAGGCTTGAGTCACTTCGGCAGGTTTTCGGTTCGGAATTGGGTGAGCACAACCCACACAGATCCAAAGTAAAAGTAAGATGCGCTGATGAGCGATAACGAGTTTTACCACAAGAACCCCCATCTCTTATTTCGGTTAAAAAATCACCTAACTTTAATAGGTTATGTTGATTTAGCGCATTTTAGAACACCTCGAGCAAGAGACCGAGGGTGCATGGAGATTTTTCTAAAATCGCAGGGATTATTGGAAATGAATTGGCCTTAAGGCAAGATGGGGCCATGAAAAATCTTATAGCTTTCTTCCTTTGCCTTTTCTATTCCCCGGCTTTTGCCCAAGATCTTTGTAAGGACGTATTTGCGCTCAAGAATAAAGTCGGTCTCCGACCATCGACGACTTTGACTTACGAAACAATCAAAGTGGACCAAAAGCTGGCCTTTAAGGACTTAAAATTAGAGGGCGACCTCAAGCAGGTGATTCCCATCGCTGACGGAAAAGTTTCCGTACTGGTGACGGAAATCCCTTACAACCGCACAGATATCAATTTAAATCCTCGTCAATTTCTTTATGTAGTCGAGATGAGTTCGAAAAGAATCATCACGTCGGATACGTTCACGCGCATTAAGCACGTTTCCTATTTAGAAACACAAAAACTTTTAGCGGTGGATGGCACGCGCACAAATGATGGTAAAGTCGCAAAGCTCTACCTCGTTCCGCTCACGCGCTCCACCCCTCCCGTTGCATTTTTGACTCTCCCCGGGTCTCAGTACTGGGGTGTTGATGTCAAAGCCGTCATCGAACGCAAAGATCTCTCGGCGATCATGGTGGTGCAGGATTCAGCCAATGCCTTAATGACGATTCGTCGAGAAAAAAGTAATCCCTTTGTCGACCCCTACACTAGCCTTCTCAATCAAGGCGTTTATCTGTTCGACGCTAAAACTCTTCAACCTCTCTCTTCGCTCCGCTATGATGTTCGCCAACCGGTGAACGTCAATCTCAGTCCAAAGTCGTCCCTGATGGCAATGACCATCACCAACCCCATCGTCGCTGATAAAAACAATCTTGGCGTGGTCATCGTTGATAGTCGAGATCCCCAAAAAGTGATTTATCAGTACGATTTCAAAGATTCCGGAATTACGATTCCGGTGGGACCTAATGCCGAACAAAAAATTGGATTTAAAGTTTCCACACATTGGAGCTCTGATGGTCGCAGTCTCGCCATCATCGAAAAAAGCACGGGCTCCGTGATCGTTTACGACACGGTCACCAGTAAAGAAACGGTCTCGCGGCGGGAGATCAATGACTTGTGGCCCATTCTGGGCGGAACATTTTTAGAAAATAATCAGCTCTTGATTATTCGACAAGGTTTACAACCTCTAAGCACTAAAGGTGATGCTCTCGACTTTTATGTGTACCTCATGAACATCGACGCTCTGACGTCTAATGCGGTCATTCCCTCCTTCCCTCTTCAATTGTCTTCTGTGGCGGCTACGAGCCAACGGAGCGGGCGGGAGTTGAATCTCAACTCCATCGTCGAAATGCAATATGGTCGTGTTCTCGCATTAATTTTCGCAGACCAGATCATTTTGGTGGATCGCAGAGACGCGCGCCAACAGATCTCGCTTGCACCCGGGCTCGAAACTCCCCTGGAGTGGTGGCAACCCGCAAAAACTTTAAACTCGGTCGAGAAGATCAATGAAAACACGCTTCGCGTGAGTGATCACCACCAGGGCGTTTTTGATATCACCGTCCCCGAACTTTAATTAAAGGTCGGGATTGTTGGGGCGAATCCGACAGCGGTGTCTCTCGTAAGTTTCGTTGGCCAAACGATAGCAATCGTCGGAATCAAACGTTTCCTGAATGCCCATCCGGGTTCTTCCGTCGCTGGACCGTGACAGTGGAGAGACGTGAATCAAATTTGTATCCCCATCATCCGCGGCATGGGCGACGCCCCAAACGCGACCGGATTGGTCGATCAAAGGCCCTCCCGACATTCCACTCACCATGCTCTCCGCCGAGGGACAGTAGATCAAATAGGTTCTTTCGTTGGAATACTGATCAATGGATCCATATCCTTTAAATGTGCAGTCGTGAGTAGTAAACTCCGAATTGCGATTGCTCGGAAATCCTGCAAGCACAAATCTTTGGCCCACTCGCGGTTTTTCTGTGGACGAGATGACCGGCATAAATTGATTTCGGTTTTCTCGTCGCGCATCTCCGATGGCAATGTCACGGGCCCGATCATGCGTCTGCGGAGTCACGCGAAAGTTGAGAACTTGACCGTTTTCTACTTTTTCGCGGACATTCGCATCCACCACTTCTCTCGGCTGCGCAAAGTCGATCTTGTCAGAGTTATCCGGGCGATCAAAATAAAGAGTGCTCGGATCCAAGCGATCATCGCTGGCGCGTAAGGTCCTTGCGACATGCACCGCCGTTACGGGAAGTGCTTGCCCCGGAGTTCCGGAGTCGACCATAAATGCGGTCGCAATCGTTGCCCCATCCTCGCCCAGTCGGTAAACCCGACGAACGTTGTTTCGAATATAATCCAACCATTTTTTATAATCACGAGCGCACTGAGGATTCGGAAATTGATTCACAGCATTTTCCAACCGAGTGAACTCCGTCTGATAACTACCTCTGAGGGCCTGATAGTCCTTGAGAGCTTTTTTAATCACTTCGATGGTCGCCGGCATATTTTGTTGAACAGCACCGATCATTCGATTGTGAGATCTTTCGAGTGTCCCCGCCACCTCATTCGTTAACGCTCGACAGTTTTTGGGTCGAGCCTCTTCGTCGAGGATTGGTAAATAGTGGGACATTTGTGTTTCGGAGAGTCCGCAACTGTGACGACATTCCGTAGACGTTTTTCGAAGCACATCCATGCAGTTATCGATACAAACAATATGACGCCCCTGGATTCCGCTTCGAACCACGTTGAGAATCGCGTGACTTGTTTTTATTCGCTCTTCGAGATTTTTAATAGCTTCATCGATATTTAAAACACGTCCACGAATGGTTTCCGCGGCTTGCCTTAGCTTTGTAAAATCATCGCAGCTCTGGGAGCGAAAATGAATGCTGGCGGTACTCTGGATGTGAGTCGCTTGCTGAGTTCGAGCCTCTTGAATACTTTCTTCGATATGTTTTTTGGAGTTTCGTACAAGATCTGCGGCACTCTCTGCTTGCTCTAAACTTTGGGCACTGTCGGGACAGTGGGCATCATAAGTGTTCTCCACCGTAGACCCATCATCATTGGCGCGAGTGACTTCCGCGGGGGCTCTGAGTGGTGGCCGGTTCACACAGGAAATCATTAAAAGAGATGAGATGAGAATAACGAAAGAACCCATAGATGAATATCGGTCAATTGGAGGCGAAACTTCTCCTTCGCTCGATCCGTGTCTCAAAATGAGAAATTTTAGGTAAAAAAGAACCCGCCTATTGGGGGGAATAAGGCGGGTGTAGGCAGCAGTTAAAACCCATAGATCCCTCCTTATACCTCATTCCTTTGGCGGCTGGCTGGCTTTGTAAACTCCTATTACGTTAGCCCCTTTAGCTTTGCGTGAGCAGCATTTCTGCTGTCGTGCCTTTGGCAAAAGTCCGGATATGGTTATCTGTCCTGAATATAAGACTACTACGAAAGTCGAGAAACTCAGAGTTTTTTTTGCAAAGTGTTTCACTTCAGGATCTCGTTTTGAGAGCGAGATAAGGAGTTGAATTCTCTATTACTTTTGTAAAGTCTTCAGTGGGTGAAATCAGGAAAATTAAGTTATAAGAACGTTGGGTTGTTATTTTTTTGGGTTCTTTCTTGGGGTTTGAATGTTTGGGTCACTTTTTATTCTTATCGTTTTTCTGGCATTGCCGTCTTTCGCGCAAAACGCCGATGAAAATAAAAATTTCGAAGCCTTCAAAGTTCTCCTCCAGGAAAAACAAGCCAAATCTATCGAAGAGTTTCTTCCCGCTTGGAAAAAATCATCTCCCGAGTTTTTTAAAAAATATCTTTTAGGATATCGAAGCCGAAGTTTACAAAACTCTTCCTTTCGCTCTCCGCGCGTATTGATGTTTAGTCGTCTTCCGCTCAATCTCGTCATTGCATTTAATGGAAGCCCAGAGCATCGTGGATTTAAAGATCTCGAAGTGATGGCGTTTAATCCAAAGACAGATGCCTTCGAGTTTTACGAAGTCACTGAGTCGGTTTTAAAATCAGGACAACTTCCCGCACCGAATCCCAAAAAATGTTTAGAGTGCCACCAAAGCCCTCAACGCAGTCAGTTTGGAAAAAACAAAATCGATCCTCGTCCCAACTGGGAACCTTACAACAAATGGCCGGGATTTTATGAGTCCATGGACACTTATCTTTCGGATTACGACCACACGCACTTCCGAGGAAAGGTGGAAGAGCTTCGAGAGAATCCAGAAGATGCTCGACTCGCGGATGAAATCCCCCTGGAGCCCCTTCGCCATAAAGAGTTCTACCGCGACATTCTTCCGACCCATCCCCGCTATGTGTTTTTGGATCCGATCGAGCACGATCGCTACAATGACCGAATTCGGAATGGGGGTTCGCTCAACGTCGAATTCACGAAACATCTTTCGATCTCCAATTTTTTCCGCGTGAGCCGGCTAATGACAGAAGAGACCGAAGTTTTTGATTTTGTAAAATGGGCCCTTGCCGTCCGATACAAATGCCAGGAGGATGTAGTCCCGCAAGAGGTGCGGACTCATATTACCGGCGAAGAAAAATCCCAGTGGACCTACCAACGCACCACTTACACTCAGGCCGTGGACATTTTGTTTACTTATTTTGGCGTGGACACCGAAGACTGGTCCATGGATTTTAAAACCCATGGTCGCTTCTCTTTTAACGGAGGAAGAGATCGCTTCGCGAGTCCGGGAGAATCGTGGGAGGAGTCGCGCCCGGCCGCGGAAAAATATATTCTTTCGCGCCCTGAGATTAAAGATCTCAACTGTATGCAACTCAAAGAGAAAGCCTCGACAACCACCGGGAATCTAGCAGCGGTTCAGGCGTTTAAAACGCTTCGGAGCGCCCAGACGGCTCCGCGGGCCCCGGAGCCCCCGCTGATCCAACGTTGCATCGCCTGTCACGCCTCAAAGACCTCGGACGACGGCGACATCCCCCTAATCCCCTTCGGAAACCCTGAGGAACTGGCCAAGGCTCTAAAGACAAAAGGTTACAAACGCGGAACACTGTTGGATGAAATCCGCTGGCGCTTGAGTGATCACGCGACTATCGACGAGCAAATGCCCCCAAGCAAACCGTCTCGGCCCGCCCAGCGCCAGGAACTCCTCCGTTACCTTGAAAAGGTTCCAGGTTCCTAAAAAACAAAATGCGCGGTCAAGACCGCGCATTTTGTATTTTAGGAACCTGGAACCTTTTTCGACCTTAGTTGTTAAACGGGATGGCGAGGCGGCTTCCGATCAGGATCTTTTCGCGCTTTTGCAGTTTGTTGGTATTGAGCAATTGAGAGAGCGAAACGTTGTACTTCGAAGCAATGTTTAACAGAGTTTCTCCACGTCTGACGACATGGTACTTCTTCTTCGCCGAAGCGGGAGTGCGATTGGATTTTTGCGCCTGAGCAATCGCGCGCAACTTGACGGACTTCGAATTTAACGATGTCTTTTTGTCAGAGGCGGTCGCGCGCTTGTTTCCGCCTCCCACTGGGATGCGCAGAGTTTTTCCGGCCCGTATCATGGAACGCTTGCTGAGATCATTCATCTCAATCAAAGCACCCATGGACACTTTAAACTTCCGCGCAATTGTCGACAACGTGTCGCCGTTTCTCACACGATATCGCGTATAAGTGCTATCATCAAAGGCGATGGCTTGAGAGACAGCCACGTTGGTAGAGCTACGCTCTAAGGCCGCCATCACTTGGGCTTTATCTAACTGTGTCGGAACGCGGATCATCACGCGATCGCCATACTTAGGAACGATTCCGCGCTTGTAAGCATTATTTAAACCGCGAAGTTCTTCGTAATCCATTCCTAACTGTTGAGCTAAAGTCGGAAGACTCACCGCTTTATCAATATACACCTCTTGGTAATCGAGAGGCTTCATATACTCCACATCGGTAAAGCCGTACTTTTCAGGATGCTTACCGATCAAACGAGCGGCAAGAAACTTGGGAACGTAATTGATCGTCTCTTTAGGAAGCTTCTTCATGCGAGCCATCTCCCAAAAGTCGCGAGTGTAGTACTTCATGATTAAACTTTTGACCCGATTCTCCCCCACATTGTAGGAAGCGATGGCCAAGTACCACGAACCAAAAAGATTATGTAACGCTTTTAAATACTGAGCGGCGGCTTCTGTGGATTCAATAAAATCATTTCGCTCATCCACGTAGTAATCGATGCGCAGGTCGTAGCGACGAGCGGTGCCACGGATAAACTGCCAGTAGCCGGAGGCGCGCGCATGGCTTAATGCATTCGCATTAAATCCTGATTCGATCAGGGCCACATAAACTAGATCTTCCGGAAGTCCGTGCTTATGGAGGATCTCTTTCATTTTTGGAATATAACGAGTGGACCGAGAAAGGTAGCGCACCATGTGCTTACGGCCCTTACCTTGGAAGTAGTTGATCCACTTTTGAACATTTTCATTCATTTCAGACGGTAAATATTTAATGTCGGCTTCGTTATCCGCTAAATCTTCGACCTTGGGCATCTCTTTTCCAACGACGATGGGCTTCTCGTCTTCGGGATCGTAAACATCCTCATCCCCTTGATCGACGTCATTCTTCGCCGCGGTGGCTTGGTCTTGGACTTTCATTTGAGGTCTTTTGGACAAATGCGCACAATTCGCGAGCGCCAACGCAAAAAATAGAAGAGCTAGGGTTTTGAACAAAATGTCCCTCCATGTCATTTACTTAAAGTTTAACGAATAAGTTTCTCGATCGCAACCACCGATCCTGATTTTACAGATCAAAGTGATGCACCTTTTTCTAGGTCAATTATATTCGCGCTCAGAACAATTTTACGAGGAGAAATTTCACTCCGCTCACCGACCGATTTCTCGATCACCACGAGCTGAACTTCTTGCCAGTTTTGTGGAGGCTTTTTCTCTCTTAAATTCCTGATAACTAGTCTTGCAAATCGGCGAAACTCAGGGTCTACCCCCTGCCAATTTTTTGTCGTCTCGTAGCGGTTTTCTATGATTTCGTAAAACTTTTCCCGAGTGAGTGGTCGAAAATACACCTCAGGCACTGACTCAAACTGCCCCGTCACCCCGTTCCGAACTTCAAGATCCCAGCGGTACACCACCTTCTCGATCGACGAAAAAAGACTAAAGGACGAGAACGGAAAGTTTTTCTTTTGGAAAATCATATGACTCAGCGAAGTCCCCGCACAAAGAATCAAAACGCCGAGTGCTAAATTTCTGCGGGGACTGGCTTCACTCCCGACGGATCTCATCGGGGTTTGTGGGTAATACCAAAACAAAAATGTCGCCAATTGAGGATAAAAATTCGCCCCGATCAAAAGGTGAATGCCCACGTGCATCGCGATCCAAAAACTGACTGGTAGCCACCAAAGTGGTCCTGCCAAAAGAGCGAACGGTGCTAAAACTTCGAGGAGCAGAGTGGAAAACGCAAGCCACTGACAAAGCCATGGAAATTGAGCGGCCCACAGCCCGAGGGGCATACCCCGCTCTTCAAAAATGATTTGCAAATGAGGCGTGAGAGCCCAATCGAGGCCAGAGACGTACAGCTTCATGATCCCAGCCTGAAAATAAATCACCACGGTCATCACTTGCACCGCTCTAAACAACCACGTGTCGAGAAATCGACGGGAGCCCTCCGTCACCAGCCAGGTGTGCACCCCGCAAAAACCAAGTGTCATGACCATCAGATTATAACCGTGAGAGACTTTTCCGAAGTTTCCCGAATACCCGAGAAGAAAAAGACCTAGTAGGAACGCCACCAAATGAGAAATCTTCGGCCATAACGAAAGTGCCGCTAGAACCAGGGAGACTCTCCACATCCCCCCGAGAGCCGCCAAGACCGAATCGCTCAGGGGCGACGGAAGAATCCACTGATAAAAACTCACGGGTTCGAAAAATTCACTTCCTCGGGACCATTTTCCAAAAGTGATAAATGACGAAGCGATGAAAACCGTCCAGTAAAAATATTTTTTGCAACGCTCAGCAACTCCCGCCGGGTAGACGCTCCACCATTGTTCAACAAAAAATTTCATATTCCCATATTAGGACGGGACAGGAGTCTGTCAAACTTTTATCATTTAATTTCGAGACTTCGAACTTTCTTTTGCCCTTCATTAGGTCTCGGCAAAAGTCGGCGAAAAGACTCCGCCTGAACTTTTTTTGCATGTCTCTCCCAGAACCGCGCCCCGGGAAGGGTACAAAACATAATCCAGTGATAAAGAGGCCGCGGCAGTAAGCGAACCAAAATAAACAAGAGCCACGCATCAAATGACAACAGATAGCGAAGAGGTGGCCGTCGCTTCTGCATCAAGCGAAGAATCTTTTTGGCTCCTTTTTCGGGAGTTGTGGTGCTGAGTCTCATCAAGCGACAAATAAAATGCCGCATGTTTTTATAATGAAAATGATAGGGCTCCCAGGAGTTTTCCATCGAAAAATGACTCATTTGAGTTTGTTTGGTGTTCTTATAAGACTCCGAATGAATAAAGCCAGGAATGACCAGACTCACCGAAATATTCCACGGCTTGGTCTCGTACCACAAGGATTCCGTCGCTCCTTCTAAAGCATATTTAGAGGCACAGTACACCGACATCGTTGGCATCCCCACAAGTCCTGCAGCCGAAGACACATTGATGATGCGCCCGTGGCGACGGCGGCGCATGCCGGGCAACGCCAAGGAGATCATTCTCATCGGACCCACATAGTTGATCGACATTTGTTCGTACAATTCCTGCTCAGCGGCGTGCTCCGTTACAGACTGCAGCATAATTCCCGCATTATTTATGAGAATATCAAGACCACCTAATTTATGCTCACACTCGTTGATAATCTCTTGGCGCTCCTGCTCGTCGTTCACGTCGAGTGGACGAATGAGAACCGACGGCTCATTGTGAAATCCCAGCTGATAAAATCTCAGCAGCGATTCCTTTCGGGCCGTCAGCACGAGTCGATACTGGTCTGATTTTAAAAGTTCTCGAGCGAGCGCAAGACCAAGTCCGGTGCTTGCGCCCGTAATGAGAACTAACTCTTTGGGTTTCGGCATGTTATCCGCCCAGGGCTACGGCTTCCGCAATCTGCTGTTGGGCCCCTCCGCGCGAGCTCTGTTTTTGCTGATAGGGTTCAACAAAGATTTCTTTTTGAGGCAATCTCTTGATCTGGATCAAATTCAGGCAGTCTTTGACTCCTGAAAGTTGCCAAGCATAACTCGCCGCAAACCCCTTCAGTCGGTTCCGATAGACCATTCCTTCGAGCTTTACCACTCCGTCGGTCGATCTCACCTCGATCCATTCGCCTTTGATCAGCTGCAGAGATTCGATTTTTTTATGAAGAATACTCTCGATTTCTCGATCTCCACGGTAGTAATCCTTAATCACATGAGAGAGATCTTTAAAATCATGAACTCCCTCGGTGTTCTTGATAATTTCGACGACGGCGGCATGACGGTAAGGCTTGTCGAAGTAACCGTAGAGAGTCACCTTCCCACTGTTCACTTTTATGAGAATATCCGATGAGCTCACTCGAATGTCCCAATGCATACGATCTTTGATTTTCTTTTCAAGCCACTGGTCTGATAAGTAAAGTGCTGATGACATATGTAACTCCTTTTTATTCCAATACAATCCAATACTGGAAAAACATTGATCCGACTTACTCACAAACGTTCCGCATAATTATTAAAAACAAATTTTATAAAAATTCTAACTGGCCTGCCCTGCAAACTGCGACGATTCATTTCGTAGTGCCTGTTCTGTGACTTTTTCTGAAAGCCGACGGCGCTCTTTAAGTTTAATTCGTGAATTTCTTCGCAGTGCTTTTTCCGCAGCTCTGCATGCATCTCGAATCGTGACGTAAAAGTTCTTGGCCTCTTTATGAATCACAATCGGCGCAGATTGCCGTGGTTGAATGACCATCTCACAATGAAATTGAGGAACCTTATGATTTCGACGGCTGGTCACCGTCGAAACGTAGCATTTCACCGAAAACGCATCGGCCTTATCGAAAGGACTCAAACATTTATCGATGGAGTCCTCAATAAATATATGATGATGAAATTCGCCATCTTTGAAGTGGATTTCTTTACGCATACTCGCCTCCCTCTTGTTAAGTATGTTCTGTGCTCATTTTTCCGTTTTCGGAAACCCCAATGAGGCACACTTACAGTATCGATAGCCGCAACAAATATTTAAAATATATATAATCTATGCAATACATAGAAAAAACATATGTATTAAATAACCTGTATTTTCAGGGGGATTCTGGGGTCCAGCGCCATGATGGAACTGGTCAATTAAAGCGACTTAATGGCGTGGATCATTTGCTCGACGAAGAAAATCTTGCGGCGATTGCGTCGAACCATAAGTGTAAGTTTGTGGTGCCATAAGCCCACCTTAGTGAAGGGATAGGTCTTGATTTTATTCTGCTTCAATTCTCTTTTGATGTACGGCAGAGGAATAAAAGCTAGACCCATCTCATCCGACACTGAACGGCAGATTGTCGACATCGCATCACTTTCGAAGAGCAATCCAAGATTATTTAAAAGTTTTTTCCTCTGTAAATACAGATCGATCTCCTGTCGCAGCTTAAGCTCTCGCGACGGGAGCAAAAGCCTCTTACCTCCCTTTTTTAAAACGTCGGCAAAGGTGGATCTCGGTGTGATGTTTAAGGCTTCGGCCAACTGCGGAGCTGCGACGAGGGCGACAGGCATATTTAAAGTCGAGACCACTTCGAATTCATCATCGTAAACGGCGTGATTACCGATGAAGACATCAATCTTTTGAATCTTAAGATCGCTGAGCAAGTGGTTGTCGTTTTCAGACACAAGAGAGATCAGAGGTGTGGATGTGGTGTCGGAGAGTCTCAGTGCGGAGTTGATAATCTCAGCGACAAATGGCCGATCGATCTGTTGACTGACGCCGATCCGAACCACACCTCGTCCTTGCAAAGGCGACTCACCTTTCAGATACTCCTCCAGCTCATCGGACGCTTCGAACATTTTTTTACAATAGTTAAAGACATGCTGCCCTTCGTCCGTCAGGACCAGGGTCCGGCCGCTTTTTACAAAAAGTTTTTTCTTAAGCTGGTGCTCGAGGGCCCTGATTTGCGCACTCAGAGAGGGCTGGCTCGTATTCAAATACTTCGCTGCCTTAGTAATCCCCTGCAACTTTACGGCGATGTAAAAATAGTACAGGTGATTGTAATTATACATCCCCCAAGTCTAAAACTGCTTCGGGGAAAAAGGTACGCCGATCCTTTTTGACGACTCGGTCAGTCGTCAAAAAGGATCGGCATACCTTTTTTAATTTTCTTTCGATAGGTTGTAACTTTCCTCAGCAAAAAGAGTATCTATCTATGAAGACGAGCGAGATGTGGACTGGCCTTATGCAATCCGCACAGAATGGAGATGCCAAAGCCTACACGCAGCTTTTGCAAGAGATCTCCGTGTACCTTAAGGCGTTCCTTGCCAGTAAGTTGAGGACTCCGGCGGATCAACAAGATCTCCTTCAGGACATTTTACTCTCGATTCATAAAGCGCGGCACACTTTTGATCCGAGCTACCCCTTTAAGCCTTGGCTGATGGCCATTGCTCAAAGCCGCCTGATTGATTTTTGGCGTAAAAACAGTCGCCGTCTCGAAAGTGGCGACGGAGTTGAGGACACACAGTTGAATGCTTTAGTTGCCGAAGCTGACATTTCATTTATCGAACTGAATCACTTGAGGGATGTTATGAACAAACTCCCCGAGCAGCAGCGACTGATCGTTGTCGCTCTAAAAATTGAAGGTAAATCGATTAAAATGGTCTCCAGCGAACTATCCATGAGTGAGTCTGCGGTAAAGGTGGCTGCTCATCGCGCCTACCAAGCTTTAGCAATAGAGCTGGGAGCTCCCCATGTCTGATCAATTCATCAATAGCCTCGCTCAAGATCTAAAGCCCGTCCAACCTCTAGCCTCTCCGATCCGAAGAGAAATGGGGCTTTGGTTCATCTCAACGAGCATTGTCATTCTGGGAGTTATTTACTGGTTTTTGAGCAAAGATGAATATCATATTCCCGCTGGCCGAAGCCTCGTCGAGATGATTTTGCTTCTGCTCGCCGCTAAAATCTCTGGCGCCCTTTGTATTCGTTCGACCTCACCGCACTTTGCCGAACCTCGCTTGAAGTGGTGGTCGTGGGCCT
The DNA here is from genome assembly GCA_019750295.1 of Bdellovibrionales bacterium. Lineage (NCBI taxonomy): Bacteria > Pseudomonadati > Bdellovibrionota > Bdellovibrionia > Bdellovibrionales > Bdellovibrionales bacterium. The sequence goes on from JAIEOS010000039.1 coordinate 30,115, forward strand.
TGCTTTTGAGTTGGTCCACTCTTCTCCTTGGAGCATTTACTTTGGCCTATTTTAGAAATACCGAGGAAGCAACGATCGCTTTAAAATACCAAACGTGGCTGTGTCCCCAACTGACTTACAGTATTGCGCTCCCTCTCGGTGCAATTCTATTTTTCTATCTCCGTCAGGGATATGTGCTGTATCCAAAAACCACGGCCATGTATCTTGCGCAAACTATTTTTGTCTTTGGGGTCATTGGACTTTCATTCATCTGCCCGTGGGACGATCCCCTGCACGAACTCCTCTACCACGTGCTTCCCGTAGTTGTGGGCGCAGTTACGTTCGGATATTTGCTCAAACTCTTCTTATCGAAAAAGATCCAATAAAAGGTACGCCGTTCAATTCCCAGACGCAAAAAGTCATAAAACAAGAATTGTTTTATGACTTTTTGCGTCTGGGAATTGAACGGCGTACCTTTTAGGATTCGGTCTTTAGGGATTTATTGAGGAGGCTTTCGAGTTTTTTGACTTCGGCTCGCAATTCTTTGGCGTCGATGTTTTTAGGCTGAGCCTCTTCCGGGCCGAAGCCTAAAAGATAAAAGTGCTCGAGACTTTTTTTGAGAGGCTCGCTTAAGTTTCGGCGAACACTGGGCGGACAGTGATCTAATAACTTATCGATGTGAACATTCGCTCCCCCGAGCCCCGACAATTCCCCGAGGACATAATAAACGAGATTGACCGACTCCACACCCACCTGACGCCATTCTTTATTGCCGAGGGCCGCATCGATTTTACCCATGCGAACTTTAATGTAATCCTCGATATAGCGCTCGCGCTCAAACCAGCCTAAGCGGATGGATGCCAGCGCCACGAGTAGCACACCCACGCCTAGATGAGCCACGGAAGCGACGACAATCGCGGTGGTGCCCGTCTTCCACTGGGTAGATCCCGATGACGGCTCCCATTGCGTGATCGGAGCTAAGGTCACGACGGCCTCTTGTTGATCTTTGTCGATGCGATTGGCCGCCATCGTTTGCGTGGTGGATCCTTCCAGCACGTTAATTTTAATTTCTTGGGAAGATAAACTCTCATACTTTTGGGTGCGAGGATTAAAGTAGCTTGAAGTGATTGCCGGAATTGTCACTGGTCCCGCTTGACGGGGAATTAGAAAAACTTCGAACTCCTTGTAACTGGTTCCCGTTTTAAAATATTTGGCGTCGTTTTTGACGTCGTAAACTTCAATGGCTGGATTCAAATTTAAATTGGGAAGCTCAAATTGCTTGGCATTTCCTTTGCCCTCAAAACGCACGCGAAGAAGAAAAGGTTGATGCGCAACAAAGGTGACGTTTTCCACTTCGGCCCGCATCTGATACTCGCCCACAGCGCCCGAGAAATCCGCAGGACGCCCCTCGACGGGTAATGGTTTCACCAAGACGGGAATAGATTCACTACTTTTTGTCGCCGTGACCGCTTGCCCGAGAGGGGTGATCAAAACCACTTTGGCTTTATAAGGATCGATAGTGGCTTTGCCTTCATCAATGGGAAAAAGAGCGTAAGAGGCCAAAAGCGCTTTATTGTAGGGTTGACCATTTAAAGTGTCTTGTTGAAAGTTGAGCAGCGTAGCCAGTTCGATATCTTCTTTCCAGAAGCCTTTCAGCTCCGGATATTTGAGCGTATCGATTTCGCGAACTCCCGCCTTTGTATAGAGGTACCAACTTCCAACGATCTGTTCCCCTTTGTAGACTTCGGTTTTATCCACTTCGGCGACGATAAAAAACGCATCTTTTTCATTGATATTAGGAATCGCTAGAAACCCACTGCCCCCACCCGCTCCAAAGCGGCGTTGAAGAAGCTGATTGAATTGCTCCTCCATCTTTTCCATACGCTCGAAGGGATCACTGGAAAACATATCTTCATCATCCCCAAAAGGACTTTTGCGCGGTTGAGGTCTCTTCTTTCCGCCCGCACCCGCCGCGTAAACTTTTATAATCCCTGGTGAAGACTTTTGAATCTTGTCTCCGACTTTAATTTCCACACTAGGAATAACGAGATCTCCGTTCTTTTCAGCGATATATGTAAAATTATAAATTTGAGTGAGAACCGTTTTCCGAATAGGCTCGCCGTTTTCATCCATCCCGTATGTGGCATTAAGTCTTTGCTCTTTCCCCTGCCCACGTAAAAGCGCTCCGTCGATTTTCGGGGGCTCGGGAGGCACCATGGTTTCTGAGCCCTCGGAAGACACTTCGATCCCAACGCGAAAGCCTTCTCCCACTTCCACGGACTGACTGCTGATGGTGGTTTGAATTTTCACTTGGGCGAGGGCCACCGATGACCCCATTAAAAAAATAAAGAGAAGTGCGACGTGAGAGATCATGGTTTTACCATTCTTTATCATTGCCATCGGCATCCTTCTTTTCTCCTTTTTTACCCTGCATCTTCGCGCGAATTCCCTGCTCTTGCTCTTTGAGCTCTTCTAAGATGCGCTTAAGATCTTCTTTGGACATTTGTTTGCCATCAAATTCTTTAGGCTGCTTTTTTTCTTTTTCGTTAGGCTTTTGCTCTTTGGGCTTGGGTTCCTGATTCCTTTGACCCTCTCCCCCTTCGCCGTCTTGATTTTGATCCTGATTCTCCTGATCGCTATCTCCACCGCCTCCGCCGCCACCACGTTGAATTAAAAGCTCGATGTTATGTTTAATCTCTGTGGAGTCGGGGTTGATTTCTAAGGCTTGCTGATAGTAGCCCAAGGCCTTATCCACTTGTTTTTTCGCCTGAGCCTGTACACCTAAATTATAAAGAGCCGCTAAGCGAACCACAGAGATCTTTTTGAGCTGTTTTTCGTTAGGATTTTTTTGCAGTAAATTATCGGTGATCTTTATGAGTTCTAGGTATATTTTTTCGGCCTTTTCTGTTTCTCCGAGAAGGTCCCAAGAGCTTCCCAAGTTAAACTGAATGGTGGTGTCATAAGGCTCTCTACCCAGCAAGGAGACAAAATCCTCGTAAGCCTCAAGATTCTTTTCTTGAGAGATTTTTTTGACCGCGCCATTGTTCTCCCAAATCACCGAGAGATCATTTTGAGCGAAGGCGGGCGAGGCGAATAATAAAATAAGAAAAAGACTTCTCATAAAGGGAACCGTCCCTTCCATACCGCTTTCTGTTTCTTGCGATTTCCCAAAATGAGCTCTATACACCCAAGGATTATGCCAATGATCAAAACCCACTGAAAACGCTCGTCATAATTGGCGGCGATGAGAGTGTCAAATTCGGCTTTTTCGAGGTGATCAAAATCTTCCTTGAGAGACTTCATCTGATCGCCGCCAAAAGTGAGATGGTAGAAACTCCCTTGCCCCGCTGCCGCTAGAGTCCTTAAGAACTCCCCTTTAACGGCCGAGGTCACCACCTGCCCTTGTTTGTCTTTAAGATAATCTCTCAGTTGACCGCGCTGATCGCGCACCGGGATTTTACCGCCCGCCTCGGTCCCCACCGCCATGGTGAAAATTCTCATGCCCTCTTCGGTCATCTTTTTGGCCAGAACTTCGGCCCCTTTTTCGTGATCCTCACCATCAGAGATAATAAGAACCACTTTCGTCACTTTCGATTTTTCGTCGGCATCCACACCACCGCGATTAAAAGCATCGTGGGCCTCTTGCAACGCTTGCGAAATATTAGTCCCTTGAGATTGAACCGATTCCGAAGACAAACCCTCGACAAACATTTTTAAAGCCGACTTATCCACTGTCAAAGGAGACAATAGCACCGCTGATCCGGCAAAGGCCACCATGCCGACCTTGTCTCCGCTCATCATATCGAGGAGCCGCATGATTTCTTTTTTTGCATGCTCTAGTCGGCTGGGCCGAACGTCTTCCGACATCATACTGTTAGAGACATCTACCGCAATCATGATCTCAACACCCTCGCTCTTCACTTCGCTTTGCCCCTTTCCCAACTGTGGGCGGGCCCATGCGATAATAAATAAAGCGAGGCAGGTCGCCGCTAAAGTGAATTTGAAGATCGCTCGAGCTTGAGAAAAAGACTGGACCAAATAGCCAAAAACTCTCTGGCCAAAAGCGGTGGACGAGAGTCTTTTCCATTTCCATAAACCGTAATAAAAAAGACCGGCGAAAATGGGAATCAACACCAGCCAATTTAAAAGATGACCACTTTCCATTCTCAACATCAGATCCCCCTCTTAAAATAAGTCAGTTGGAGGAGAAGGGCGAACGCATAGATGTATACAGCCCACTTCAACCACTCTTGATAGAGCTCTTGATACTTGACATAGCGATCGACGTCGATTTTGGTTTTTTCGAGCTGATTGATATCATTAAAAACATTTTGCAGAGCCGTCGTATCCGTGGCGAGATAAAATTTTCCTCCGGTCTCTTCTGCAATTTGCGTCAATAGCTGAACATTCACCGAACTATGGATGGGCTGATACCGTTTCACCGTTCGTCCAAAAACATCCGTCGTGGTGATCGGGAGCTGAGCTTGACCATCTTTACCCGCTCCGATGGTATAAACTTTAATTCCATATCCTTTAGCGATTCGTAACGCGGTCAAAGGATCGATAAGTCCCGTATTGTTTTCTCCGTCGGTGAGAAGAATAATGACTCTCGACTTCGCGTCGGAGTCCCTGAGACGGCCGGAGGCATTCGCTAAAGCCACACCGATGGCGGTTCCCATTTTGATGTTTCGCGATGTTTTCAATTCCGCTAAGCTTTTCTGGAGAACATCGTAGTCGAGCGTGAGCGGGACACGGGTGTAGGACTCACCCGAAAAAACCACCAGACCCAATCGATCCGAAGTGCGTTGGCTAATAAAGTCGCGCACGGTTTGCTTGACCGACTCTAAGCGATTCTCCGGCTGCATGTCTTCGATCAACATGCTCTCCGAAATATCGATGGTGATCATAATATCGATCCCCTCGACATTGCGTTTCACCTTTTCGTCGGCTTTTTGGGGGCGCGCCATCGCGCATATCGCGAAAACTAGAGCGATCACCTTGAGCAGATCTGGAACCCAATAGACGCGCGCGCGAAAGCTCGGAGGCACTTTTTTAATATTTTCACCAGAGCTGAATCGAACAAAACCCATCTTTTGATGGCGACTCCACCACGACCACAGCACACTCGCGAGGAGTGGTAGGAGTAAAATAAAAGCCCAATTGGAGGTCCACACCGTCATTATGGGCTCACCTTCGTGGAGTTTCTTGATTTTTTATGAGACCACATTTGATCCACAGCCTGCATACTTAAAATTGTAATCTGCTCGCAGTCCCGAGGCTTTAACGAGCCCGCAGCTTCTTTTTGTTTTTCGAGTTCCACAAGCGCGCGCTGGAGCGTTTTTTGATAGTGGGGAAAACCGCGCTTGTCTTTTTTCTGAAGTGTTTTAAGAATCAGCGCACGAGACCAAGATGTCGCTGGAATAATATACTCGCGAAGCAGAAACATTTTAAAATGCTCCTCAAGCTTTGCCATGTACTGCTTCGTCTCGTCTTCCGTCCATGACTTATGCGAAGTAAATACCACACCCTGTTTGAGAACTCGCAAGTCCTTGTTGAACTGGTGGTAAGATCCTAGAGGGCTTTGGTATTTTTTAATATTACGCTCCAGATTTCGCCGCTGCATCCGACGCCGTAAAAAAATCACGGCCCAACCCGCTAAGATCACTAAAACGACAATAGCGGCAAAAAAGATCCATACCGGCCATTCCATTCGCATGGGACCGATGGGACCAAATGGCTCGGGCTTCTGCTGTTGAGAAGGCTCAATCACCGACTTCATGGGAAAAGTAATCTGTGGAATAAGAACTTCTTTATTGTCCGCATCGACCAATTTAAAATTTTTAATATCTTGAGGTGTGGCGATATAACTGGTCGCTGCAAACTCCGCTTTGTTCTCCGTGAGATTTAACGGCTTCAGCAAAACCAGTTGATATTTGGCATTGGGATCTTTTTGCGGCGGCTCTCCGGGCTTCGCTGGCGGGAGTTCGTCGGGAATTTGAAGGGAAATGGGCTCCTTCAAACGGACAGATTCCCCTTCGCACGAGAGCTGAAAAATCTCTCCCACCGTAAAGCCACTGGGGTCCTTCGGTGCGGTGGGGATCTTGCAAGACCATTTCGGCAAGGATTCGTTCGCCACTAGTGGCTCCTCGCTCTAAAGTAACTCAACACCGGATCTAAGAAATCATCCGTGTTGGGAACCTTGATCAAATCAATTTGTGACTTTTTAAGTTCGGAGTCGCGAAAGGCAAATTTCTTTTTCACTTCTTCGAGATATCTTTTGCGAAACGGAGCCGAAGACGAATCGACGGTGTACGTCTCCTCCGTCTCAGGATCATAAAAGTCGATAAGACCCACCGAAGGCAGATTCACTTCGGCCTCGTCGGAGATAATCACGGAGATCACTTCGTGCTTCCGGGCCAACCGCTTGAGCGAATATCCAAAAGAGTCCTCCGATAAAAAATCACTCATCAAAAATACCGTGGAGCGTTTTTTTAAAATTCCCGAGAGATAATCGACCGCCACCGAAATTTTTGTCGTTTGCTTTTTAGGCTCGTGATAGTAAAGGTCTCGCAGAATTCTCTGCACATGCCCTCGCCCTTTTTTAGGGGGAACAAAGTGCTCGACCTGATCGCTAAAAAGTAATAGCCCCACATTGTCATTGTTCTTTGTGGCGGCAAAAGACAACAGAGCGGCGATATGGGTGATGGCTTCTCCCTTAAGGATGCTCTTGGAACCAAAACCCATGGATCCACTGACATCCACCGCTAAAATTAAATTGAGTTCGCGCTCTTCTTCGTACTTTTTAATATATGTTTTACCCGTGCGGGCAGTGAGATTCCAAGAAATCGTACGCACATCATCCCCGGGGACATATTCGCGGAAATCAGAAAAAGTCATCCCTTGGCCCTTAAAGGCGGAGTGGTACTGCCCGGCAAAAAGTGAGTTCACTAATTTGCGCGTGTTGAGCTCAAGCAGCTTAATCTTTTTTTTGATTTCAGCAGGAAGACTCACGGCACCTCGATTTGGCTTAACAAATCTTTAACGACCTGATCGCTCTTGATGTTTTCGGCCTCAGCTTCAAAAGTCAGGATCAAACGATGGCGAAGAACATTGTAGGCCACCGCTTTGACATCGTCCGCGGTCACGTAGCCGCGACGTTGTAAAAAGGCATGGGCTTTTGACGCTCGAACTAAACTTAACGTGGCTCGCGGCGAACCGCCCACCTGAACAAGGTCATCTAAATGCCCCACTCCATATTCGATCGGAGTGCGCGTCGCCATCACCAAATCCACGATATAATTCTGAATTTTTTTATCCACGTAGATTTGCTCCACCATGGTGCGCGCTTTTAAAAGTTCCTCGCGGGTGATCACTTGCTGAATTTCGGGGACCTTGTCCACAGCCATACGATTTAATATTTCGAGCTCATCACCTTTGGTCGGATAATCCACAATGATTTTGAACATAAAGCGATCCATTTGAGCTTCGGGGAGAGGGTAAGTTCCCTCTTGCTCTAGCGGGTTCTGCGTGGCGAGCACTAAAAATGGAGATTGGAGCTTGTAGGTCGTATCACCGATGGTGACCTGTCTTTCGGCCATCGCTTCTAAGAGCGCACTTTGCACCTTTGCGGGAGCTCGATTGATCTCGTCGGCGAGCACGATGTTGGTGAAGATCGGTCCTTTTTTAGGAGAGAAGTCGCCCGACTTAGGATTAAAAATCATGGTTCCGATCAAATCGGAAGGTAAAAGATCGGGAGTGAACTGGACACGCTGGAAATCCAAAGAGATCGCGCGAGACACGGTGGAGATCGTTAGAGTTTTCGCTAAGCCCGGTACACCTTCTAAAAGCACGTGGCCGCCCGTCAATAGACCCATAAGAATTCCTTCGACCATATCGCGCTGGCCGACGATCACTTTTGAAATTTCAGTGAACATCTTGTCGACAAAGACGCTTTCTTTCTGGATCGCTGCGTTTAGCGCCATTAAATCTACACTCATGATTCCCCCTGATGATTTGAAATACTCAATTCACTATTTTTTCTGGGCTCAAAATCATAAGCAAACACTTTGACCGTTTGCGCTCCGCAGAAGAACGGATAAATCCTTGCCTTGTATGGAGTTTTTTTATCTTTTGGAACGTACATGTTGGCACAAATCCTTTCTCGTTTTTCAGTATTCAAGGTCTGGCTTTGCTTAATCCTTTTGCAGATTGCCTTCTTTGCAAGCCTCTACGCGATCACACGCTCGTACACGATTTTTTATGGAATTGGATTTCTGATTTTATTCAACGCATTTCTCTACTTTTACCCATTATGGGCCATTCACAGTACACTTCCTCCAAAAAACGTGAACAGCAACACCCTCCGCTTGCAGACGATATTGAACTCTTTCTTCCCTCCAGAGAAGAAGGTCCGAGCTGAACTGCACACTAGCTCAACTCTTCAGAACAATTTCGTGGTCTATAAGTTTAAAAACCACATTGTCCTTTCGGTGGACCACTCGACTTTAGACTCACTTTCCTATGACGAAATGATTTTGATTTTTACCGCCATGAAGGATCTCAATGACTATCGCGTCCTCGATGCGGCCATGCTCTTGAGTGCGTTTTACAAACTCCTCCCCTTCATGCGCTGGGTAACGGGGCTTAAAAACGCCTCTGCCATTGAATTATGCTATTTAACCGCGGGAGAGAGTCCAGCTTGGCATCGGCTGAATCTTAAGATTCTCCATAGACAGCGAAAAACTGCGACGACACTCCCTATTTCCTTACGTCCTCAGCAGTTATTTCCGATGTTGACGTTAGATAAGAAAGACAGCTATTTTTCAGTATACAAGATTACGAGAGACAATTTGTTATTGGCGCTCCAATCAGAAAAGGAATAGATAATGGCAAAAAAAGAAGAATTCAGCGACCTCGTTCAAGCTTCCTTCTCCACACTCGTCATGTCGATTGGTTCGTCCGCGGCGATGTCATTGGGACTCGTTCCTCACCCGCAAACTGGTCAACACGAAAAAGATCTGACCATTGCAAAGTTCAATATCGATCTTCTCAATGTATTGCAGGAAAAAACCATTCATAATTTAACGAAAGAAGAAGACGAATTTTTAAAACGTCTGACGGCCGACCTCCAAATGAAGTTTGTCGAGCTCACTAAAGAAGAAGCCTCCAAGAAGTAGTTCTTTTCCCATTAAAATCGTCGAACTTTTAGACTGTTTCAACCTGGAACAGTCTCCCTTGCATTTGAGATAATTTCTCCCAAAACTTCTGTTAATTTTCCCTTACCCCTAAAGTCCTGAAGATTTAAGCCGTTAGTTATAGTGAGCCAGAAGTATACACCAGGAGTGTTGCATGCAAATCACCGAAGTGAAAATCTATCCGGTCAACGAGGATCGCCTCCGCGCTTACGTCACCATCACTCTCGAAAACTGCTTTGTGATCCGCGACTTAAAGATCATTCAAGGCACAGGCGGCCTGTTCGTGGCTATGCCGAGCAAGAAACGCAAAGATGGTCAGTTCCGTGATATCGCCCACCCGCTCAACCAAGAGACGCGTGAGCATATTGAGCAGATGGTCTTCGACGCCTACAAAAGAGAGATCGAGGCCCTAGGCCAATCTCTGGAAGACGTTAAAAATAAAATTGGATAATTCTAAAGAGAGCTTTATGCTTTCTTTAAGACATGACTCGCAAAATCTTTAAATACATCTTTATCGCCGCCGCTGTGGCATTGGTCCTTCTCGTCAGTGCAATGATCTATTTCTACTTCGACTCCCTAGAGGAACAAAAGGTACTGGACCAAAAAGAACTGGCCGCGGTCTTAGGCATCGATCTCGAAGCGCGGAGCCCAGTCGAACAGTTGGGAAGCGAAAGTGCCCTTGAGGGATGGTCCATCGATTTCTTTGAATTGAATGAACCAGAGTTTGCGCAAATTCAAAAGAACGTGATGAACACCTCGCAGTTACCTCATTGGGATCAAATTTACGCCGAGTACTCCAAAGACTACGAAAGCTTTCCCTGGAAAAAGGGCAAACTCGAAGACCAGGGACTCCCACTCAAAATTTGTAACGGCTTTTTATCCCCTGAAAATCGCGGAGAGGAGTCCCCGCTTTTAACAGAACTTGAGGCCGCCGTACGCCAAAGCGAATTTTATTACACCTACACCCTCAATCGCGACACACCGACGGAGTACATCCATCTCTTTATTTTATGGCCCGAACGAAAAATGCTCATGCGCTGCTCGGGCAACCTTTAATTTCGCATCGCACAAAGCTCGCTGACGCCGAAGGAATGTGCCTATAGATTCTCTAAAATCCTAATAATCCTTGCATAAATAGCCATTATTATCTAATTCTTGGAGTGTCCATTTTGATGGGGTATCGCCAAGTTGGTAAGGCAATAGATTTTGATTCTATCATTCCCAGGTTCGAGTCCTGGTACCCCATCCAATTTTCCTCTTTAAAAAATTAGCATCGAAAAAACAAAAGTAAAGTCAGGCACCTGCCTTCTAGCGAGCATATTCATTATTATTGGACTATTTTTAGGAACTAAATCGGCCATTAAGACCCTTCACGATGTCGTCCAAAGAGCGGCATTAGAGAAAGCAGCTAGAGGTTTGCCTCCACTACCGCGCTTTAACTGAACCTTTTTGATAGATCCATACCGGAGACATACTTTACACTTTGTACTGGAAACATCCTTTACGCTTTTAGGGTTGGAAACAAAAAAGTCATCCAGCACCCAACCTGCGTTCAAACCTTCATTAATGAATCGGCCACCTTTAGTGTCTGTTACTAGTAGTGGCCCCATGATGCAATTCCATCCATGGCAAGCAAAAGACTAGAAGCAATTCCTGAAAAATATAGAGTCGATGCTGAAAAGCAATTAATGCCCGGATCTGTGGATAAGCTGCAGCAATTCATGTTTTTTCGAGTTTAAAATATAAAAAATTAAAATTTAAAGTTC
>JAIEOS010000040.1 GCA_019750295.1 Bdellovibrionales bacterium
TTAAGAATGTCCTCAAATACAAAGAGGACTTCGTTTACAGACTCTTGAACACTTTCCATGCCTTCAGGTAGTTATAGGCTTGAAGGACCTGATAGTCTTTAGCTAACACATCGCTTTTTTCAGACTTTTCTTTGGCATTAAACGTCTTCCACCATTGAGCGTTCTTCGCGTTCTTGGCTTTCTGCAGGGCCTCTTTCTCGGCATCCCCAAGCAAATGCCCTTGGATATCAGATTCCCGACGAACTAAGCGCTTTGAGCCATTTTTATCAGTGCTGTCCATAGAGAGGTCTTCGACCTCCACGTCGGGAGTGATCCCCTCAGCTTGGATGGAAATTCCGCTGGGCGTATAATAACGCGCAACCGTCAGCTTTAATCCAGAACCATCACCCATTTTAACCACAGATTGCACGGAACCTTTTCCAAAGCTTCTCTGCCCCATCACCAACGCCCGCTTGTTATCCTTAAGAGCTCCGGCCACAATTTCGCTGGCACTGGCCGAGTATTCATTGATCAAAATCACCATCGGGAAGCCCATATAGGCTGAACCTGGCTTAGCTTCGGTAACTTCTTTTTTGGTCTTATCTCGGCCGACAGTGGAAACAATGATTCCTTTATCTAGAAACATATTACTGATCTGAACCGCCTGATCGAGAAGACCTCCGGGATTTCTTCGAAGGTCTAACACCACACCTTTGATTCCATTGTTTCGCGCTTTAAAATCGATCATGTGTTTGCGCAGTTCCTTGGCTGTGTTTTCGATAAAACTCGTCACGCGAAAGTAGGCGTAACCCTCTCCTAAATCGATAAACTTTACGGATTTAACCTTAACGATGTCCCGCTTAATCGTAAATACTTTAGGCTCATCAAAAGCATCGCGCATGATTCCTAACTTAATCTTCTCTCCGTTTTTACCCTTCATTTTTTGAGCCGCATCCACAAGACTCATTCCTTTTGTCGAAGTTCCGTCGATCTCCACAATTTTATCCCCAGGCAGAATTCCTGCTTTCCACGCCGGAGTGTCCTCAATGGGAGAGATAATCGTGAGAAGTCCGTCCTCCACAGAGATTTCAATACCGATCCCACCGAATTCTCCTGACGTTTCGGTCTCAAACTCTTTGTACATGTCGGGCGGTAAAAAATTGGTGTGCGGATCAAGCTCGCGCAACATTCCTTTGATACCACCATAAATCAATTTTTGGGTGTCGACGGGTTCCACATAATATTGCTGAACGATATTCAGAACTTTGGCAAAAATCTGTAAATTGAGATAGCGATCATCCGCTAAGAGCAAGCGGTAGGACCACGTCGTTACTACAGCAAAGATCAGGGTGCAGAAAATCAGTTTGTGCGTCTTCATATATCTTGCTCCTTCAATGAGGAAATGTTCATTCCCCCGTCTCTAAACCATTCCGTTGGATCTTCAGGTTGAGAAAAATGTCTTATCTCTAAATAAAGTCCATGGCCAAAAAACCGCGAAGAGCCGGCCCGACCAATCTGCTCCTCCGCTTCGATCTCATCGTTGACTGCAACCTCGGCCACTTCGAGATTGGAATACACGGAGTAGAAATGATCCCCATGATCCACGATCACCACACGGTGGCGATCGGGTAGATCTCCAGAGAAGATCACGCGGCCCTTAAAGATGGATTTAATTTCTTTCCCCGGGGTTGTCGAAACGAACCACCCTTTATTATAGATCTTAATTTTATCGCTTAGGAGATTAAAAATCCCAAACTTCTGAGTGACCACTCCCATGGTCGGCATTGGAAGCTTTCCTTTTTGCTCAAAAATTCCGCCGTCAAATACGACGGATAAATCTTCAAACTGAGAACTTCGACCCATCTGCGTTTTAGTTTTTTCACGAATCTTTTTTAAAGTAATAAGGATCTTTTTGTCTTCGTTATCGAGTCTTTGCAGAAGATTCATCTTGGCTTGATAAGTGCTCTTAATGCTCTGCTCTTCATTTTCAAGCTGGATTTGGTTTTTTTCGAACGCGGATAATTTACTCTTGAGCGTCTCTTGCTGTTGAAAGAGAAGGTTTTTGAGGCCTTGATAGACTCGTAACTGATCGACATCGGAGCGGGAAATTCGATACATGACTCGTGCGTTCCGATCCATTTCCATGACGTCCTGAGCTCCAAAGATAGATTGGAACAAGGTGGGAGCATTGACTCTCTGCAAATTTCTTAATCGAGTGATAATTTGCTTTTTCGTCTTTTTAATATCCTCACTCACCTCAGAAATGTTTTTTTGTAAACCGGAGATATCGGACTCTAAAGCTTCACGCTTCTGCAGTAATGCGGCTTTATTGCTCGCCAGTTTCCTTTGCCGGCGCGTAATTTTGTACACCGTCGAAAGTAGCTCTCGCTCTTTTTCTTTAAGCTCTTCCGATTTGTCTTTGAACTTTTTGTAGTCCGCCACCGACTTATTCAGTTGGGGATTGGACGTCGGTAACTCCTCGGCCCTCACTTGCGAAAAGCCAAAGGTGATACCCAAAATGAAAAACGACACCCTATACAACATTCTACTTTGTCCTAGAAGAAAGCGCCCAACCTGTATTAATTCCACGCACGGTAAAATATGACGATAACCCACCCACAATTATGCTAATAAGAAAACTCAGAATTATAAATGGAGCCGATGGACGGGACACAAGATCGGCCAAGTGACTTAAAATGCTGCTCCCTGTGAGCTGTGCAGAGATCCAAGTGAATAGGAAGTAGTTCATGGCCATTCCAATCACTAGGGCTATAGAACTAAAAACCACACCTTCTGCGATAAACGGCATACGGATGTTTTTCGAGGTTTCTCCGATGAGCTCTAAAATCTCAATCTCATCGTTATGATTGTAGATTAAAACTCGAATCAAATTAGAAATAATCAAAAGGCTAGCTGCTAGAAATAATACAACTATAATACCGATGATCGAGTTGGAGAGACGAATAAATGCAGAGTACTTTTCGATCCAACCTTGCCCGTAGGAGACGTCATCAACGCCAATTTGACTTGCTATCAAATCCGACGTGGCCGAAATTTTTTTGAAGTACTTTTGATCATTGATGCTTCCTTTAAGCGTCACTTCGTAACTTTCTGGGAAAACATCATTACTTTTGAGATCTTCCAAAAAATCTTTGGCAAAAATAGAGTTTTTCTTACTAAACTCATTGGCGGCTGCCTCTTGAGAAATAAATTTGAGCGAAGCGACTTCGTCGAGCTTGATCATAAAATCTTGGATCTGAGCCTTGGTCTCATCGGTTTGACCAGGTGTAAGATACACTGTCAGCTTAGCCGTATCTCCCCAACGATTAATAATTTTTTTAAAATTAAACGCCGACGTAACCAAAAAAAGAGTGACCGCGTAGGTAAAAATCAGAATCACCAAAGTCGATGCACGTAAGCTTGTCTCACGGGCCCACGAACGTAAACTGAATTTTAGATATTTATCAAAGAGTGACATCTTTTAGTAACTCCCCATTTTTCAACTGAATGACTCGTTTATTCATTGATTTCACAAGTTCCATGTCGTGAGTCGCAATAAAAACTGTCGTTCCAAGATTGTTAAACTGTTGGAAGATATTCATCACTTCGCGACTTAAAGCTTGGTCTAAATTTCCTGTGGGCTCATCGGCAATGATCACTTCGGGCTGGCTAATGAGAGCGCGACCGATAGCTAAACGCTGCTTTTCTCCACCTGAAAGTTGATCCGGAAACACATCCCATTTATCGGCGAGTCCGAGTGAGGCGAGCATCTTGTTGGTCTTTTCTACAAGAGACTGACGCTTCTCCCCCATAATTTCCAAAGGAAGACAGAGATTTTCAAAGACCGTTCTGTTCGACAAAAGCTTAAAGTCCTGGAATACAACTCCTACACGTCGACGGAAGTAAGGAATATCCCGGTCTTTCAAATTTTCAAGATCATAGTCGGCAATCGTGACTCTTCCTGATGACGGTTTATCAAAACCAGCGAGCAGGTTGAAGAGCGTTGTTTTTCCGGCGCCACTATGGCCGATCAAGAAGACAAATTCGCCTCGGTTGATATTAAAAGAAACGTCACGGAGTGCGTGAGTCGTTCCACGAAACGTTCGATAAACGTGTGAAAATTGTATCATTCCTAGATTTTAAAATAGATTAGTTTTGTTGACCAGAAAGAATGAGGTCTAGAATTTTATCGTGCTGTGTTTTGACCGCTTCTTCGATGGCTGATTTATCCCAAATCGGTGACTCAATCAGTTCCGAATAGGGAGTTTTTAGACTGCGAACTACAGCACCGTTTCGATAAATGCGACTGACGATGTAGGGACTAGACATTCCCCAGTCTTCCGTCTGTACGTGGAAGGCATCACTGCCGATCGAAAAGTCTGAATTTAGGCTCAATTGCATATTGGAAAATCTCTACTTAAAGCCGGGCTAACATGTCTAAATAATACCTACTTTCCCATAATGAAACACAACCTCAGACGTGGCAAGGGAATTTATGATTTTCGTCTTCACGTTCCGCCCGCAAATTCCGATAGAATTCCATGCTCAAAAATCAAATTTTCATCGGAATGTTGTGTCTCATCTTGGTTGGTTGCGGTAGCGGTGGCGACAGTGGTGGTGGCGGTACGATTACTTCACAGCCTGATCCTTATTGTTCAACGGTCACATCCTATCCCGGGGGCATCACTGTCACTGGAGATGCGGAATATGAATTTCGCATCAACGGAAATGGTGCGATCACTGGCTCTCCGCTTCCCATTCGCCAGGCAGAAATCATGGTGTTGGATGCTTCCGGTGCGATCATTCAGTGTGGAGCTACCGACAATTCAGGAAATTTTTCGATCACGGTTCCCAACACTTCTGCCAATTACCTTCTTCGTATCAACTCACGGATCGAAAACTCGTTAACCAAAGCCTACGTAATGAATAATCCGTCAAATAAAGATCACTACTTTATCGAAAAATCATTCAATCCAACAACATCGACGGCACTAGGTACATTCACGGCCGAAGCCGATGGCGATATCAAAGGTGGCGCTTTTAATATTCTGGATAAAATTCTTGCGGCCAATATTTATTTGCAAACTACGACTAACAATTGCTCCACTACTTTTTCCGATTGCGTTCCATTTACTGGTGCCCCTCTGGCCCACGTGTATTGGACGAAGGGATTTAATCCTGGAACGTACTTTAACGCTGGCCCCGTCAGTTTTTATCTCCCGGGTGCAAATGAGCTCTATATCCTCGGTGGACAAAGTAATGATGTCGACAGCTCGGATACCGATCACTTCGATAACTCGATCATTCTCCACGAATACGGCCACTTTATCGAAGATAATTTTTCGATCACAAATTCTCCCGGAGGATCCCATTCGGGGAATAGCATCATCGACGCTCGCCTCGCCTTTGGCGAAGGCTGGGGTAACTTTTTTCAAGCGGCGGTTCTCAATAATCCTGTCTATCGAGACACCGCGGGGACGCCACTGGGTTCGACCTCCGTTTACTTTAACGAGAACTTAGAAACACCCGGCAATGATCAACCCTCGGTCCTGGGCGAAGGAAATTTTCGAGAGTTTTCCATCGCAAGAATGTTCTGGGACGCAATCGATGCCGTAAATGAAGGAGCGGGTGTGGATCAAGTCACCTCATCTTTTGCTGAACTCTGGGCTGTTTTCGCCGGACCCACTGCGGGTTTTAAGAGCTCCGCTCTCAGGTTCCGTAATATCGGTTTATTCCATAGCATCCAACAAACACTTTCCGGAGGATCCAACTGGAGCTCGATTCGCACCGGTGAATTACAGCGCGGGGATCAGACCGATTATATTCGACCAGTGACAACGGGATCTTCCTGCTCGGCCATTCCGATTCAAGCAGCAAACATTTCTGGATCTCAGATCGAAAATGGTTCTGCGACGAACTCAAATCAGTTCGCCTCTAATGATTTCTACCAGATCAATCATGCGGGGGGTGTATTAACGCTGGGTCTGAGTTACACGACTAGCGGAGGAGCTACAGCAAATCTTGATCTTTATGTTTTTCCAGAAAAATATGTCTTTGGAAGCTCAAGCTCAATCTTAGCCTCCAGCACAAATCCCATTTCCTCCGGAGCCACTTCTGGCACCGAATCCATTTCCACAAACCTCGCTGCGGGCGTGTACGTCATTAACGTGCGTGTAAATACCTCAGTGAGATTGGGAAGTGGCACGAGTTATTCAATGACTTTAAACGGAGTTGCGTTATGTCCAAACTAAATCAAGCTCTTCTACTGGCCTTCGTTATGATTTTTGCAGGAGTTTTTGCCGCTCAGGCCGTCGCAAAGAAATCTCAAAAGCACGGCCACGTGACACATCATACACCTGACGTTTGGGGCAAAGCAAAAGCTCCACTCCTCACCCGAATTGTCGAGACCGAGAGCGATGACGGAGTGATATTAGAGGGTCAAATCAATACCGAGTTTACAACGGTCGCTGTCGAGTGGACCCTCCCCGAAGGGGTTGAGCTCGTTGAAGGACAGCTTCAACAGCAGATGAGCAAACCGAGTCAAAAAATCGTATCTAGTAAAATTAAAGTGAGAAAGCCCGCAAATATCGAAGGACACATCGTCTTTCGAGCGTTTGAGCCCAACTCAGGGAGTGGTTCAAACACCGTCTACAATCTCAATCC
>JAIEOS010000041.1 GCA_019750295.1 Bdellovibrionales bacterium
CACGATGGCTACGGGAGACATGGCTTTTACGAAGCCAAAGAACAAAAAGAAGGTGTTAGAGATTCTTGAGAAGTTTGCTCTCAAGTATGGCGTGAAGCTTGTCTATTACGGCATAAATGTGAATCATCTCCATCTTCAGATTCAACTTTCCAATCGCTATGGATACTATAAGTTTATTCGGGCGGTGACGGCGGCGATTGCGATGGCGGTGAGAGGGGTGAGTCGCTGGAACAAGAGTTCTTCCAAAAAGAAGTTTTGGGATTATCGGCCGTTCACTCGTGTGGTGATGGGATATCGGGATTCGGTGCGACTCAATGATTACCTCCAGATCAATCAGCTGGAAGGCTTTGGGGTGCAGAGACCTATAGCTCGGCAGATGGTGGCCGAGCGCTGGAGATATGCTCGAGAGCCTGTTCCACAGTTGGAATAGACTCGGTGTCTTTGATTGAATTCTGAATCACTAAATAAATTCGTTGAGAACTTCGGTGAGCTTTTCGGCGGAAGGTCGAAGCTCTTTTTCGGTGAGCGCGACCAGCGGGACTTTGGGTGTGTTTAACAGGTCTCGCAAAGTTTTGTTATTTTTGCTGTAGTAAAACAAGCCTGTTAAAAATTCGTTTTGGTGGCGAGATTCGTAGAGCAGGCCGAGAGCGGCTTTGGCGTCGCTCACATCGTGGGCTCGGGAATCTAATTTTTTAAGAGTCAAATGGGAGCCGTCATGCAGTTCCACGGCTTGAATGTCGCCTTCGCTGTAGTCCACACGAATCTCCGGTTGCGGAATCACCATTCCAATCTCTTGTAAACTCCGATTGAGTTGTTTGACGGAGTCGTAGCTGCGTGTGGAGCCTTCGTGATTGGCAAAAGTAATACACGGAGAAATAATATCTATCACGGCGGTTCCATTGTACTGGAAGGCACTTTTTAGGAGAGGTACAAGCTGCTTGGCATCTCCAGAAAAAGAGCGCGCAACAAATCCGCAACCCAATTCGATGGCGAGAGCACACAAATCGATGGATTCAAACTGGTTGACCGTTCCGATCTTGTGAGCGGTACCCAAATCCGCAGTGGCCGAAAACTGCCCTTTGGTGAGGCCGTAAACCCCGTTGTTCTCGATGATGTAAACCATGGGAACATTTCGACGAATGAGGTGACAAAAACCACCGAGACCAATACTTGCCGTGTCGCCATCACCTGAAATTCCGATAATTTTAAGCTCGGGATTGACAGCGCTCACTCCGGAGGCCACCGGGGCCATACGTCCATGAATGCTATTAAAGCCGTGGGATTTATTTAAAAAATAAGCGGTGGTTTTTGAAGAACAACCAATGCCCGACATTTTTGCGACCTTGTAAGGGTTCACCGCCGCCTGATGAAGCGCGGATATGAGAGTGTTGGTGATGCTGTCATGCCCGCAGCCGGAGCACAGAGTGGATTTTGCGCCGACATAATCCGCTCGAGTTAAGCCTTTGGGAGATTCACTGGTCGTGTCTTTAGACTGTTCCATCTGCAAATCCTTGAAGTAAAGTTTCGCTACGCACAGGCCATCCATCATAACTCAACACCGATTTAAAGCGAGTGGCATATTCGGGGTAGTCTTGAATGAGAAGTCGGCGCATCTGACCGTCGCTGTTCTGTTCAACAACGTAAAGAGTTTTATGTTTGGCAATAAAGTCTGTGACTTCGTCACTAAAAGGGAATGCGCGCAAACGCATATAGCTTGTCGCCATTCCTTTTTGCTTGAGGTGATGGCGAACTTCGGAAATGGCTGCATCTGTTGAGCCATAGGCGATAATTCCAACCTCTGAGGGTTGGAGGTCCACGATGGGCTTCGGCATTAAAGTGCGAATCGTTTTCCATTTTGTTTTAAAGCGATCGAGAAGTTTTTTAAAAACCGTGGGATCTTCCGTATATTTTGCGGACTCGTCATGTCCCGTACCGCGGGTGAAGTATCCTGCTTTGTCGTTTTCAGTTCCCGGTAGAGTGCGATAGGGGATTCCGTCCTTATCAAGATCGGCGTAGCGTTTAAACTCTGTCACTTTTTCTAAGTCCTGGGCATTAAGAACTTTGCCGCGATCAAAGGGTTTTGTCGGAAAGTCGAAGTTATCGCAGACCCAAGAGTTCATTCCTAAATCCAAATCGCTCATCACAAAAACGGGTCCCTGAATTCGATCGGCGAGATCGAAAGCGGCCTGGGCCATCTCGAAACACTCTTTAGGGTGGGCCGGAATTAAAAGGGGATGTTGAGTGTCTCCATGAGAAAGTGTAGCGCAGGTGAGGATATCACTCTGCAGAGTGCGCGTAGGTAATCCCGTGGAGGGTCCGGCTCGTTGCACATTCCAAATCACTCCGGGGATTTCGGCAAAGTACATAAGGCCCGTCGCCTCGGCCATCAGGCTGATTCCCGGGCCCGAGGTCGCTGTCATTGAGCGTGCCCCTGACCATCCAGCGCCTGCCAACATACAGATCGCGCTGAGTTCATCCTCGGCTTGAATCACGGCGTAATTATTTTCACCGTTAGGACCCTTTCGGAGCAGCTGACAATATTTTTCGAAATTGTCGACCACGGAACTCGAGGGCGTGATCGGATACCAGGCCGTAAAACTACAACCTCCGTAAATCGCTCCGAGAGCTCCAGCGGCATTCCCGTCGATGAGTATTTTGCCTTTGTTTTTATCGCGAGCTTCTAATCCCCATTGCGTCACTTCTGGAGATTTAAACTGATCGTGAGTGCGGCAATACTCTCGGCCCACATTCACGGCGGAAATATTGAGATCAATGACTTTCTTTTTGTCTTCGAACTGGTGGGCCACCGTCGAGGAGAGAATTTGCTCGGGAATTCCGAGGAGCTCCGCAAGAATTCCCACGTAAACCATATTCGTTAAAAGTTTTTTAAGTTTGATGGAGTCTGACACTTGTCCCGCGATAGTGACAAAGTCGACCGGCAACAATCGAACGTCGCTCCGCTGGGCGGTGAGTTTGAGATTGGAACCGTAAATGAAAATTCCATCCGTTTTGACTCGAGCTAAATCCGCATCCACAGTTTGGGAGTTCAAAGCCACAACGATATCCGAAAGCGTTTCTATCGAGGAGAATCCTTCTTCGCTGGCGCGAATGATAAACCAAGTGGGGAGTCCCGCGATGTTTGAAGGGAAAAGATTTTTCCCACTGACGGGAATGCCCATTCTAAAAATGGCCCGTAATAAAATATTGTTGGCCGATTGGCTTCCGCTTCCGTTGACCGTGGCGATCTGTAAAGAGACGCGATTTATAGCTTTCTGCATAGGATTATGAATCTAACGCATTCTGTGCAGAGAGAGTAGCGGCGCCAGCTCCTGACGCAACTACTAATAATTTCTCTGCCGAATTGGATGTGCCACTATTCGATCGGCGAGGAGAACACGAGGCCGCGACAGTCCACTTTAGAATACCGCTCTTTGACAGGCCCAGAGTGCCATCCGTTGGGAAGACTGTACTGGGCAATCAGGCGGTCGCTCATAATGCTTTGAAGATGTCCTGTTTTGAGGTCCCATGACAATTCCGTGACAATGTCGCGAGCGTCCCAAACACCTCCGAACTTAAGCTTCACCGTTTGTACTCCGTCTGAGTCGATTTTTGATGCGGTTTCATTGTATCGAGAGGCCTTTACACCTGAGCCCAACATGGTGGTTCTGTCGTGAAAATCTCCCGTGAGGGGAGAGTAGTTGATATTCCCGTGTTCGTATCGACCAAGGGCGTTTTGTTCCACCCAAAATTCAATGTACTGACCCAGTTTGCGAACTTCGACTCGGCAAGTTTCGTTGGAATAGACTCCAAACTGAAAGGTATAAATGGTTTTTGACTCCTGCGCGGTCGATGAGAAACTCAAGCACAGGCACGATATTGAGATGAAAAGTTTTAAAAAAAACATAAAGATCCTCCAAGACCCGGAGAATGACACAATGATGCCTGTATGATCAGCTGTGGCTGAGAGTTTGAAAATAATTTAGGCGTATTGAGAAGCTATTACTAGGCTTCTTTGCTGGGATCCACGGTGAACTCAACGCGGGGATCTACGGACTTGACCCATTTGACATAATTTTCGTGGAGAACTTCGGAGGGGGCGGGAGGATGAACCGGTCCCAAATACATATCGAGGCGTCCCGGCATCGGTAAAAGGCGACCCTTGGGCCAGAGATTCGCATTGCCGCGAATGTACATAAACAAAATGGGTGTATTGGTCCTTTCCGAAAAAAGACTCACCCCTTTTTTAAAAACTTGAATGCGACCATCGGGCGAGCGCGTGCCCTCGGGGAAAAGAATCATCCAGATGTTGTCGAGTTGGTTTAACAAAGTCAGGCAGAGGTTAACGGCCTCACCCTTTTTGTCCTTACGATCAATGGGAATAGCACCTAAACAGTGTTTAGAGAAAAAAGTGAAAACCGGGTTGGAAAAAAAATAGTCCTTAGCCGCCGTGATGTACAAATGCTTCCAAATCGAAAAGGGAACCGCCGCCGCGATGGATGTGGCATCAAGGTGGCTCGCGTGATTGGCAATCAAAAGGAGTTTTTTATGTTCCTTAAAGACGGCGTGAAAGTCTCCGTGGATTTTTAATCGCACATAAAAGCGAAAGCCGACAAGCTTGAGAAAAATCGCCCACAGCACGCGAAAAAAGTAACTGGTGACATCCATATGTCTTGTGAATAATGGCAAATGCTTAAGATAGGTGGGAAGTTTGGTCCACTGGTCGTTTTCGTAATCCCAGTGTTCGATGTCATGAGCTCGCTTCATATACGTCCCTGCAAATACTCAATGACATAGTAGCAAGCGGGAGCGACAAAAACTAAACGCTCGATGCGGGTGAAGAAATCACCACGACCGATCACGAAAGAGCCATAAATTTTAATTCCCAGATCGCGACGGATCACAACCAAAATGGTATCCCCCGTGCTTCCAAAAATAAAGCAAGCGCAGCCCAACATCCACCAGTATTGCGGGAAGGGTAGAATATCCTTAAGCCCGTAGGCCACCAAGAGAGTGACAGCGGCGCCGGCGACGTAGCCTTCGAGACTTCGCTTGGGCGTGAGTTCGGAAACGATTTTAATTTTTTTAAAATGACGACTCACTCGGAGGTAAACATTTTCGAAAATTTCGGTGAGGAAGATAATGTAAATGGTCACGTAAACTCCGTGCTCCATCTTCAAAATCCAACCGAGATGCATAAAGGCCCAGAGTAACATAAAGTTGACCAGCGAGAGGGCCATGTACTGCACCATGTGCTTATACGAGTTTCGAATCATCGGGATTAAGCAAACGGCCATAAAAAACATCGCCGGCATGAGATCAAAAAACTTGTGATTATCGGTGAAGATTGCTCCCGCACAGCAAAGAAGTGCGGCGTAACAGGTCAGGACAAAATAGCTGCGATGATAAAGCCCGGCCATCTGAAAAAAAACTTTGCCGCCGTAAATGGCGATGATGGTGATGAGAACGAGCGGGAAGGGCCACTTCATGCCGAGGAACAGAAAAATAAACTGAGCCATAAACAACCAGCTCACCACGGAGGAGAGCGAGCTTCGGAATTCGGGACGTCGGGACTGGAGGAAGTAAAAAACAATCGCGAGCCCCAAGAGCAGCGCAAATGTGAGAACAACGATTCCTAGAAACAGGGGTTCTGACCAGAGCTTAAGCAAAAAGCCTCCATAGATTTATCTATAGAGTTATATTGTAATCTTTGAGTTTTTTATAGAGATTCGAGCGAGATATCTGAAGTAATTTAGCGAGCGCGTCAACGTCCTTATTCTCAATGGCCGCTTGCTCGATGACCTTTTTCTCGAAGTCGTTCATCACGTCCGTCAAACCACGCGTGAAATCGATTTTAACGTCCCCTGTGGATATAGAAGATGGATTTAATATTTTAGCGACATCTTCACCCCGAATCAGCGGAAGTGGCGCCTGAATAGCGAGCTGCTCGCAGACGCGTTTGAGTTCTCGCACATTTCCTGGCCAAGAGTAATTTTTAAGGACCTCGAAAGCGTCCTCCGAAAAACTTTTGTTTCTTTGAGGGCGCATATTTTTCATAAAAAACTGACAGAGTTCGGCAATATCTTCTTTGTGCTCTCGGAGAGCGGGCACGGCGATTTTGTGCCCCGAAAGGCGCCACAAGAGATCCTCGCGAAATTTTCCTTGAGCGACCATTTGGGACAACTTTTCGTTGGAGGCCGCGATCACTCGCGTATCCACATGGATGACTTCGTTAGAACCCACACGACGAACGTCGCCACTTTCGAGAAATCTCAAAAGTTTCGTTTGTTGATTGAGAGGTAGTGCTTCGATCTCGTCGAGAAACAAATCGCCACCATTGGCTGATTCCGCCAAGCCCATTTTGCTTTGAAGTGCGCCGGTGAAAGCCCCTTTGGCGTAACCAAAAAATTCCGATTCAAACAGATTGTCGGGGATACTGGCGACATTGACGGTGACGAAGGGGCGAGTATCTTCCTGTCCATTGAGAAGACTTGCGACCACATCTTTTCCCGCTCCAGATTCTCCCTCGATCAGGATCGGGGTTCGTTCCCCTTTGAGAAAGGCGATTTGTCGTAAGAGCTCCTCGGAGGCTTTGGATTTTCCAACCCAGCTTCGACGGAGGGGTTGGTGCGACATTCGCAATTGGAAGAGCGCCTCAATTTTATTGAGCATGAGTAAAATTTCATCAGGTGTCAGTGGTTTGGGCAGAAAACGCGTGGCCCCGGCCTTGAGTGCTTTTTCCATCAACTCTCGATTGAGGTCGCCAGAGATGGCGACAATCTCGGTGTGAGGATTGCTTTGACTGATTTTTTGGATCACCTCGAGACCATCGGCTTTTCGAAAGTCATCGCTCAGATGGAGGTCCACAAAGGCCACATGAATCGTTTGCGGAGGTGTTGAGTAGTGAGTCTGCCCAATAAATTGCCAGGGTTCAGGAATCAATGCCTGCATGACTTCTAAAATTAGGCTATCGTCATCAATCACTAGCAAATTCAGTTTTAATCGGCCCATAGACTTTTAACCTCGTACGAAATCTTGTCTTTCCATTATCAAAATAAAGTTTTATAAAAAGAAGAAGAATCTCTTTCAGAGTCGAGGTCTAGGTGGCTGGCGCTTCCGTCAGAGGTCAAGTTTCTTAAGAAGCGAGGGTGGCTGTGAATTCAAAGAAGAAAGTTTTGTTGCTCGAGAATATTCATATCGATGCCAAAAAGAAATTCGAAGAGGCGGGCTTTAAGGTCACGCTAGAGTCGACATCCTTCTCGGAGAAAGAGCTTTTAGAGAAACTTCCCGAGTATAATATTTTAGGAATTCGCTCAAAGACTCAGATCTCTAAGGCGGTTCTTGAAAAGTGCACAAGCCTCGATGTCATCGGCTGCTATTGTATCGGGACCAATCAGGTGGATCTCAAGGCGAGCAACAAAAATGGGATCCCGGTTTTTAATGCACCCCATAGCAATACCCGAAGTGTGGCCGAACTGGTGATTGCCGAAATTATTTCGCTCTCTCGCAATCTCTGCGATCTCAGTCAGCAGGTTCATGTGGGCGGTTGGAACAAATCGGCTAAAGGGGCGAGAGAGGTTCGCGGAAAAAAACTGGGAATTATTGGTTACGGTCATATCGGGAGCCAGGTGAGTATTCTTGCCGAGTCCATGGGGCTTGAGGTTTGTTTTTACGATGTTTTAAAAAAACTTCCGCTCGGAAATGCAAAATATCTTTCCAGTATGGAGCAGGTTTTAAAAACATCGGATTTCGTCACCATCCATGTGCCAGAGACGAGCGAAACAAAAAACATGATCTCCTCGAAACAATTAGCGTTGATGAAAAAAGGAAGCTTTATCATCAATGCGAGTCGCGGAACCGTAGTTGTGATCGAAGATTTGGTGAAGGCCCTCAAAGATAAACATATCGCTGGCGCCGCTATCGATGTGTTTCCGGAAGAGCCCAAAGATAATTTGCAAAAGTTTAAAAGCCCTCTTCAGGGCGTTCCGAATGTGATACTCACTCCACATATCGGGGGAAGCACCGAAGAGGCGCAAGTGAACATTGGACACGAAGTGACGAACAGTTTGTTGCAGTACATGGAAGAGGGAAAGTCCTTTGGCGCGGTACAGTTCCCGACCATTGATGTACCGATGTTAAAGCCCAAAGTGCGACGGCTCATCAATGTTCACCGGAATGTCCCGGGGGTTCTCGGAGAAGTGAACAGCATCGTCTCCGAGCTCGGCGTAAATATTCAGGCCCAGTATCTTGCCACCCATGCCGAGGTGGGATATCTAGTGGTCGACCTCGAGTCACCAAAAACAGCCGAAAAAGTCGCTCAACAAGTGGCCGCTTTAAAAACCAGTTTAAGAACACGTTTGATCTAGGGGGAAAGATGTCCAAATTCATTCCAAAAGCTTTAGGAAGAACACTCAATATTGTCGATTTTGCCGACGCCGACGACCTTCTCGGAACACCGATTCCCGACGAACTCAAAGAGTTTTTGCTCGAAAATAATGGCGGTACGCCGACCAAAACTGAGTTTGTGACGGAGGATGAGGGTATCGACGGCGATATCAAATTCTTTTTGCCCCTCGATGATGGAGCAGAAGAGACCATCATGGACGAAATCGAACACACCACGCTCGAAGGTTTGCTCCCGAAACACATCATACCTATCGCTGTGACGACGGATGAAAATCGCATTGTGATTTCTTGCCGTAAAGACGACTTCGGTATGATTTATTATTGGGCGGCAGACGAGCAGGGTGATGATCGACCGTCCTACGATTTTCTTCACATCATCGCTGAGGACCTACAAACGTTTATCGATTCGCTGGGTTAAGAATTTTTTGGATTTTAAATCGGGACATCTCCAAAAGTATCGATGAAACCTCTGACCGATCTAGCTTATAAATGACAATGAGTCGCTTTAAGATCTTCGGGGACGGAGCGCAAACCCCGCGCTCTATATTTGAAATAAACTGCGGCGACAATAAGCCTAGCCTGTCTGAGACTTGTCTTTGAGTTAAATATTGCTGCTCGCGACTTTGTCGCAGAAGCCGCGCCAGGGACTTATTTAATTTTTCGGATGATGATTTCATAGTTGGCCTCTCTACTTTCGTTGCTTTTCTCGAGCAAGTGAAGAATTTGTTCTTTGAGAGAGGGGGGTGACTTATGTGTCTGGCTCTCTCCGAAAAGCAATGTTTCGATGGGAACTTTAAAATGATTAGAAAACTTAATCAGGGCGCAAACCCCCTGAGGAACTACGCCATTCATGTAATTGTGAACCGTGCTTTTGTTGATATTGAGGTCTTTTGCGATCTGATGAAGAGAATACCCATGACGTTTCATCATCACGTTGAGGACAGCATCGAGGCATATGTCTTTTTCGGATCTCATAGTTCTAAAATAAATAAACTGTATTTATAAGATAGTCTTGTTCATGAATATCACCTTGAAATTCATAAATGTCCCCTTGGTGTGAGCAAAAAGTATGCAGGTCCTGTGGGCAAGGACAGGATTGTGAAAGGACTTTGTCCGATTTCTAAAATATTTTTCCAGGATTTATTATGTGATCCGGATCAAAAATCTTTTTGATCTCTTTCATGATCTGAATTTCCTCAGGGGAGCGCGTGCAGTGGAGGAACTTCTTTTTCGCAAGTCCTACGCCGTGCTCGGCACTGATGGAGCCATCAAAAGTTCGAAGTTGCTCGTAGAGTAAAGCGTCGGTCTGTTGGCAACGCTGAATAAAATCAGCCTTTTCCATATCTTTGGGTTTTAGGATATTGATATGAACATTCCCATCGCCGATATGCCCGAACCAAATCACTTGAAAGTTGGGATATTCTTTTTGAAGAAGATCTTGCATTTTTTGGACGAACTCAGGGACGCGGGAGATGCGGACG
The DNA here is from genome assembly GCA_019750295.1 of Bdellovibrionales bacterium. Classification (NCBI taxonomy): domain Bacteria; kingdom Pseudomonadati; phylum Bdellovibrionota; class Bdellovibrionia; order Bdellovibrionales; species Bdellovibrionales bacterium. Next base: position 9,885 of record JAIEOS010000041.1, read on the forward strand.
GAGACATCATTCTTATAGGGAGACTCGGGCGAAAGCGACTCGCTGATATACTCGCGCAAAGACCACAAATTTTCCGCCTGCTGAGAGTTTTGGCTGATCACGCCATCGAGAACCCAACCTTTTTCCATCGTGTTTGAAAAGGCCGTTTCTAAACGCTCATCGGTGTCGGGAGCGGTGTTTTCTAACTCGAGGAGAAGATAGTAGGGCGTTTGAGTCTCAAAAGGTGCCGTCAGTTTTGAATGATGTTGCAGGACTTTTTCCATCGCTTGATGAGAGAAAAACTCGCAGGCCGTAACGCTAAACAATTTATTGAATTCGCGGTAAACGGCCAAAGCATTCTCTAAATGCTCTATTCCTAGAACGAGAACTTTACATTCAGGAGCGGCCGGAGCCAGAAGCATTTCGATTTCGGTGATAAATCCGAGAGTGCCTTCGCTGCCGATAAAGAGTTGGCGCAAATCATATCCCGTCGCATTTTTCTTTAAAGACTTATTGAGGTAGAGCGATTCGCCCGCTCCGGTCACTACTTTTAAACCAGCCACCCATTGGCGCGTGAGACCATATTTGACGACCTTAACACCGCCGGCATTGGTAGCGACATTCCCGCCCACTTGGCTTGAACCTTTGGCCGCGAAATCAATCGGGAAGAAGTAGCCATTCTTTTCGGCAAACTCCTGAAGGGTTTCGGTGATGACTCCGGGTTGGAGTGTCACTACTAAGTCCGATTCATCAAAAGATAAAATTTTGTTCATGCGATCAAACGCAATCACGACTTCTTGGTTGGAGGCGGTCGCGGCCGAGCTCAGCCCGGTGCGGCCCCCAGAGGGGACGAGGGCGACTTTATAGGCGCGAGCCCATTTGACGATCTCGACAACGTCCTCGTGGGACTCGGGAAAAACAATTGCTGAAGCGTTCGCGGGGTAGTAGATCGACCAGTCCTTGCCAAAAGTGGCGAGGTCTTCTTTTCGGGTCGAAATTTGATCCGGTTTGAGAACCGATTTTAACGCGTCTAACATGGATTCAACCTATCAATGCCTTTAGGCGCTTTCAAGTTCATCCTGAGAATCTTGCAAAAATTTATAGAGAGGATCTTTTTCCAACTGGAAGCTCGCATTCCCTTTTTCGCTCTGGCAAACTTTTTTAAATAAGCTAATAGAAAAGAGGACACAAATCCCCAGCTTTTCGCTCTTTTGATGGCATAAGTCCTCCATGATCTCTGCGATCTCCGAAATCTGAGGAATGCCGTAGGTGGTTCCGGTGCCTTTGATCTTATGAAACTCCATGGTCAAAGGCCCCAAAGATCTTTTTTGCCAAGAGTCGTAAATGGCGTCGACTTTTTCTTGAAAAGAATCGATGTATTCCACTTTGAGTTCGGCAAAGAGGCTTTCGAAGTCTTTGGACATGGTCGACTGGGGCTTATTGGATTTTTTGCTCATGCAGCGGCTCCAAATGGGAACGAGTCAGTTGATGATTGAACAGAATTTCTCCATTCGGGAAGTGTAAAGAAAAAGGTAGAGCCTTGTCCGGGAGTTGAGCGGAGGGACAGTTCGCCGCCGTGCTCTTCGACCAACGCTTTGGAAATGGCGAGACCAAGTCCCGTTCCTTTGACCAATTGATGTTCGGAGGCCGTCCCTTGACGGAACTTTTCAAAAATCAGTTGTTGATCTTTCGGTTGAATCCCTGGTCCACGATCCGTGATGGCGATCTCTAGCTTTTTTTCGGCGTTAATGTAGTAGCTCAGCACCACCGTATCGTTTTTAGGAGAGTATTTGATGGCATTGGAGATCAAATTTGTGACCACCTGTTGAATCCGATCGCGATCCAGGTTCGCTTCGATATCTTCGGAAGGTCTTTGAATATGTAAATGAACTTTGGCTTGCTGGGCAAATCCCAAGAGACCTTCGAGAATAGACTCCGACAGTCCTTGAACCGACATCCAATCTTTTTGCAGTTTAAACTGGCGAGATTCCATTTTGGCAAGATCGAGGAGATTGTTAATCAGTCGCACAAGGCGATCTGTTTCTTGTTCCGCGATGCGAACTAACCCGAGAGAGTCTCCATTGAGCTCACCCATAATTCCGGAACTTAAAAGACCCAGGGAACCCTTGATCGATGTCAAAGGCGTGCGAAGTTCGTGACTGGCGATACTGACGAACTCCGATTTGGCGCGGTCCAGTGATTTGAGTTCATCCATATTGTTGACGACGCGCTCGGCGAGCGAGTTAAAGGTCCGTTGCAGATCTCCGATTTCGTTATTCTGGGGTGTCGAAAGTTTAAAAGTGTAGCGATCCACGAGGAAGTCCATCATCCGCTGAGATAGTTTTTGTAGAGGCTTAACTATCGAGCGTCGCAGATAGATTGAAAAGAACACCAGTCCGAGCAGTGGAGTGAGCACCGATGCTAAAATATATTTGGCAAATTCTCTCTGATAGTAAATCACGTAGACTTTAGCGTCGTCGAAGTATTTGCTTTCGCCCTCCTCTAATTCTTTAAAGCGTAAACTTTTAAGTTGAGGATTGTTTGTATTTAAGGCCTGAATCAAGTTGCTCAAATGATTCTTCCGCTCCACTTGAGGGATCGTACGCCGAAGTTTTTTAAGATACTCGAGAGTGTCTAGATTTGTTTTTTTGGTCTCGAGCTGTTGCGCGTAGCCGCGCAGAAATAGACTCACGTGCAGGTCATCTTGAAGGCGATGGAGTTCCTTAAAATTGTGATACGCCGAAGCCGAAAAATAAAAAGTACACCCGGCGATCAGCCAGACGGTGATACTTAATTTGGCTCCGATCGTTTTCATTAGGCGGCACCTTTAAGAATGGTTTCAATCTGTTGGCACAATGTCTGCGGATTAAAAGGCTTTTGAATGTAACCGACGCCGAGGTTCATAAACTCCATGATGTCATGCTGAGCTGATTTCGCGCTCAAAAAGATGACCGGTGCTGGAGCTAGACACGTCTGACGGTACTGTCGGCAAACTTCCGGGCCCGAGAGCTCGGGCATCATTCCATCAAGAATGATAAGATCGAAGGCTTCGGAGTTGGCTTTATCCAGAGCGTCCCTGCCATTGTTCGCCACGACGACTTCGTGATGGCCCACGCGCTCGAGGACGAGCTTGGCGATGGTTAAAATGTTCGGATCGTCTTCGGCAAAAAGAATTCTCATGCTTTCTCCCTAACCCGCTATACGATACTGGGCTAAAAACTGTTTTAATCCCTTAAGAACGGCCGGGTCTTTTTCTGCAATCGAAGCGATGATCGCAAAGAAGGTCGGGTCATTCAGATCTTTCTGACAGCTTTGGATTTTTATTTTTAATTTTCGATCTTTGAGAAATAACAAATTTTCGCACTCGATGGCCATTTCGAAGCCTTGCGGAAGCGGAAATTCCGAAACGGCATGGATGTGCGATTGCGATAAGGAGATCACCTGGAGTTTTCCGGTAAAGAGAGCATCCATGTTGATGCTCACAGCGATACTTGTTTCCATTTTTTCGACTTCCTCTTGGCCGAGGAGACGGTAAACTTTTTTGATCAGAACCAGTGGATCTATGGGTTTAATAATATAATCGCGAACACCGAGATCAATAGCTTCTTGAATGTCCGACTTATCTTTGCGCCCGGTCAGCATGGCGATCGGGAGATGGTCGTGTTTGGGAAATCGCTTGAGGGCTCGAATGAGATCAAAGCCCGAGTAATTGGGCATACTCGCATCGGAAAGAAGAAGGTCGTAAGAGTTCGTGTTGAGTTCGTTGAGAGCACTCAAGCCGTTATCAATGGTGACCACATTGAATCCTTCTTTATCTAAAATCTTTTTAACGAGACGACGGACATCGGAGTCGTCATCAACGAGAAGAATGTTCGACAAGAAAAACCCCACTTTGTTAAACGCCGTAAGGCGTAAGTTATCGATTCTTTATCGGAAATTGTCAGAGGGGAGTTGAAGAAATTCGATCGTTTTAGGCCTAGAGCAAGGTCAAGTTTGTCAGGAAAAATATCAGGTGAAGTGAAAAGAAGACGTGAGGGATTCAAGCGCCCGCATCAAGGTCTAGGCGCTTGCGAATGAAAACTAGATTATTGGCAAGCCACCGCGGTGAGTTTGAACACATCGTCGCCACCTTTTTTAGGAGTGAGCCACACGGTCTCTTCTGGAGAAACTTCGGAGCCACAGCCGCCGTAGAGAACGAAGCCCTTATTTTTAAAAAGAATTTCGTTTTTATTCCAAGTGACTTCGGCAGAGCCCCCATCACATTCGATAAAGCAATTGAGTTTTGAGGCTTCTTTCATGCAGGTCATGCCGGTGCTGTAAGGTTTAAGACCATTTGCTGTGAGAAGGTTCGCCTTAACGTTTAAAGCGATAAACTCACCGTTCCCCATGGAGTCTTTGTCTTGAGAGAATTTAAAATCAAACTTCTGTACCTTTTGCCCCGGATGCGCCTTCATATGGTTTACGGAGTACTCGCGTGTGTAACATGCCGAAGTTTCAGGGTTGACGTTGATAATGGTCGGTACTGGGGGTGTGGCGTGGGCAGAGACAACGAGGGAAGCGATCAGAGATAAAATCATCAAATTCTCCTTTTTATGAGGTGGACGCTCTCGTTGTAATTGAATTCACCTGAGGATTCAGTGAAATAAAAGCTTTGTGTAAAAAGGAGATTTCCGTAAAAGAAATGGGCGATGATGAGAGGGAAATTTAGCCCGTGGCGAGCTTTTTAAAGAAGCAAAAGCGAAGACTGCCGCTAAACAGTGGATAGAGGCCGAGCAGGGCCCAGGCAGGACCTCCGAGAAAAAAGTAAAAAAGGAGAAAGAAGCCCATCACGACGCGGAGAAAGGCTTCGAAAACCGAAATATTCTTACGCATTAGCTTTTGAGAGTGCTTTCAAGTTCGCCGGTCTCGAACATTTCCATCATGATATCGCTCCCACCAATAAGTTCCTTGTTGTGATAGAGTTGAGGAATCGTGGGCCAGTTGCCGTAAGCTTTAATGCCCTGGCGAATGTCTTCGTCACTTAAGACGTCCACAGAAGCAAAGTTCACGTTAAGTTCGCGCAAGATCGCCGTGGCGCGCGCCGAGAACCCACACATGGGAAACTCTGGCGAACCTTTCATAAAAAGAACAGTTTTATTCTGAGTGAGAAGATCTTCGATTCTTTGATTAACATCAGCCATGGTTTCTCCTTTTACGACAACGTTTTGGTTTTAATAGTGAGAGCATGAACTTCACCGGTTTTCAGCTCGGCATCAAAAACCGACATCACCTGCTTGTGCTGCTGAATGCGAGAGAGTCCCGCAAACTTTGAGGACTCAATGTATACGGAATAGTGGTCTTCTGTGCCGGTCAAATCGGTCACGTCGACCATTCCATCGGCGTAAAAGGCCTGTAATCGGGCTTTAATCTCAGCGGGTTTCATGGTTTTTTACCTCTGAGGGGCAATATAGCCATTTTTTGAAAATTCACAAATAAGCTCTGTCTCCCGTTGAAAGAATTAGCTCAGCGTGTTAGAACTGGGTCATGTTTGATGAGTTCGGCGTGAGCCCCCAATTTAAGGCCAAAGAAAAAGCCAAAGCCCGAGAGCTTCGGCAAACGTCGTGGTGGAAACAAAAGCTGGCCGCGGGCATCTGCCATTATTGCGAGCAAAAATTTAAGCCCACGGAACTGACCATGGATCACATGATTCCCGTGGCCCGGGGCGGACATAGTGCTAAGGGCAATGTGGTTCCCAGTTGCAAAGAGTGTAACTCTAAAAAGAAGTATTATACCCCTGCGGAAATGATCCTCCAAAACCAAGAATAATCTCGAAATCGAGTGGAACGTCGTCGTCATTCTGAGTGCAACGAAGTATCCCCTGTGGTCATAAGATCCTTCGCGTTCGTTCAGGATGACGAGGGGATGACGCTTAAAATCAAATCGAAATCCTTTGCTCCAAAAACCGACATTAATGCGTCGCGAATGCCTCGCTTGTGGCTAAATCTATGAAAAGCTTGATCTTTTTTGACGACTTAGTGTTACATGGAAATTCAGTACATTAAGAAGCCGAGGAGTTCGAGTTGGCAAAAACACAAATTACTTCGAGTAGTACCGCTGAGTATTTTGCAAAAAACTTACAGCAGGTTGGATTTTCATCCCCAACAAAAGCCGTACTTACGACGTTAAAAGAAGCTGTCGATAATTCATTAGATGCTTGCGAAGAAGAGGATATTTTACCCTCGATCGAAGTGATCATTAAAAAACTAGGTCCCGGTGGAAGCAAAAACACCGATCTCGTGGAAATCACCATCGAAGATAATGGTCCCGGCCTTGAGGCCGAGGATCTTCCCAAGGTATTTGGAGAATACTTAGCCTCCTCGAAATTTGGTCGTGGACGTTGCACGCGCGGACAACAGGGGATTGGTATCTCTGCGGCGACCACATGGGCTCAATTGACCAATGCCACCGGCGTGCTCGTCACGAGCAAAACGAAGCGGATGAAGAAGGCGGTTCGTGGTCAAGTGGACGTCGATATCAAAGGCAATCGCGGTTTAATGAAGAATAAGGAAACCATCGACTGGCACAAGCCGCACGGAACACGTGTGACCTTCAAGATTGATGGTCGCGTTCAGTTGAACGGGGACGGGGGATTATTAACCTATCTCGAAGGGACCACTCTCGTAAATCCTCACTTAGAGTTGAAATACACCCTTCCGGACGCGGAACCCGTATTGATCAAAAGGGTTTCCGAAGAGAATCCACACATTCCTCCGGCCACATTACCTCATCCTCACACAATGAAGTTGGGTGAATTTATCACTCATGCGGGCATTTACGGAAAGATCACGGTTCGTAACTTTCTAAAAACAGGTTTCTCGCGGATTTCGGATCAGACCATTGGAGATATGGTTAAAAAGGGTCTTCCTAAGAAACTTTTAGATACGTCGATCAATGGAATAAAAGAAACGGATTTTAAAACGATCTACCAAGCGGTACAGGCCACCGAAATGCAGAGTCCATCGACCCGATCGGTGCTCACCGTTGGTGAAGACGCTCTTTCGAAGAGTGTATTGCGCCTCGGGGATATCGATTTCTTTAGCGTGGTCGCTCGTAAACCGACGATTTGCGATTATAAGCCCGTTGTGGTCGAAGTCGCATTGGCCCGCTTTATCGGACGTGGTTCCGAAGATCAACCCATCCAACTTTTACGTTTTGCCAACCGAGTGCCTTTACAATTTGATAAAGGCGCCTGCGCCATCACCAAAGCTATTGAGTCGGTCAACTGGCGCGCTTATGGCTTAACCCAGTCGAAGCAAACGTTACCCATGGGCCCTTACGTTTTTGCCATCAGTTTGGTGTCCCCATTTATTAAATTTAAAAACGCTTCGAAAGAAACCATCGATGCGAGCGATGAACTCGTGGAAGAAATTCGTTTAGCGGTGATGCGGGCGGGACAAAAACTATCTCGTCACATCAATCGCGAAAAGAAAGCCGACGATCTCGAGCGCAAAATTGCACACATTGAGCAGTTCGGTCCCATTTTAGTGGAGACTTTGTGTCGTCTTACGAATGCCAATGAAACACGTAAGAAAAAAGCCACCGAAGGTTTAACCAAAATTTTAGGTCGCGATTCGAAGGCGGCGGAGAAAGATCTCGACGAAGCCGATACAAAACTTCAACAGTTGCGTAAAACCATGCTTGAGCGTGGAATTTTAGGCGATCAGGCTGAGGTTGTCGAAGTGGTTGAGGACAAAGAAATTGAGACCGACGACGAAGTGATGCAGGTGACTGCGATTAAAGCCAATAAGAAGAAAAAGGGCGGCAAGAAGGAAAAAGAGGTAGATAATGTCTAAAATGATTCGAGTTCGTGAGCTGACGAAAGACATTCCCAAAGAAGCTAGACTCATTGCAGATATGATGCTCAAAGATCTCGAGCAAGGGAAGCGTCCCTTCCTCGAGGCGGTGAAGTGCTCATTAGATAATAGCTTTTACAATCCGAAAGTGGGCTTTTTGACTCCTGGTGATAAAAAAGTCATCACCGAATTGAACGTGTCTTCCGTATTAAAGATGGCGCGCATGGTATTCATCCTAGAGGTGCTCCTTCGCAATCTCGATATTGGATCGGTCAATACCAAGCGTGAAATCTATTACATGGCCAAAGGGGAGATCAAAAATAAGAAGCAGTTAAAGGCTCTCGATTTCGACGATCAGGTGGAAAGTGACAGCATCATCGATTTCATATGTGATCTTCTCGAAGTTTATCGCGAAGAAATGAACTGTTTCGCCAATGATCGCGGTGGTCAAACTTACTCTCAACAATTGGTGGTCACAGAGACCATGGCCGATGGCGAGAAAGCGACGATCGACCTGAGCGCCCTCGGAACTTCGCCCTTTCAGCCGAAGAACCGCCCGCAATCGCTCAAAATTAAAACTAAAGGAAAAGTGGATTTTTGCTTAGTCGTGGAGTCAGAAGGTACAGCGAATACCCTTGTGACGAACGGCATGACCAAGCGTCATAAGTGTATCGTGGTGGGTGCTCAAGGGGTTCCGAGTAACGGTGTCCGCGGTTGGGTTCGCACCATTCAACATCAACTGGATGTTCCGATCTTCTTCTTCGGAGATCTGGATGCTTATACTTTGCAGAACATTTATCGAACTTTAAAAGCCGGATCTGCGGCCAGTTTGATTCGAAATAGCGATTTCTCAGCCCCCGAAGTTCACTTCCTTGGCGTATTGCCAGAGGATGTGAAAAAGTATGATCTTCACTGCTACAAAGTGAACGAGAGTGATGTGAAAGAAGGGCGTTCTCTTAAAAAAGCCAAAGATGCTCTAAAGAATGATCCGTTCTTCCAAGATAAAAAGAATAAACGCTTGGCCGATGTTCTCAACTGGTTGATCTCGCAAAAGTTACGTTGCGAACAACAGGCGTTTTATTCGGTAGATCCTCGTGATCCGCACATCTGCGAGAAGATTCTCGTCGATAAGATTAAGAATAAATCCTACATCTAGATGACCGGTCCTGCAGCTTTAGGCGCAGGACTTTCGTCTCAGATTGAGATTCGCTCCACGGTATTTTATAAGAGGCTCTCAATCTGTTACCTATTTCTTAAGAAGTTCTCGTATAATCAAATCATGAATTACACGTCTTTGGGTCTCAGGGGTTTTAGCGTTTCTTTATTATTTTTATCTTCGTTCGCGCAGGCCGAGGTGGTCGGTGGGGGGCGCAGTCCCGCGGCATCTTCCGCGCCGGCACAAGTGGTGCAACGATTCGAGCGTGAGCTGGAATGCGTGTTAAGTGCGGGCGTTGGTGGGTCTTCCCAAAACCGGATGCTGGCCCGGCGAGCCCGACTCGACGAAAAACAAAAAGAACGCGCCAAACATTTCGCACAAACTCTCGCAGAGTTTGCTGGAAATTGGAACCCGCCACAACCAGCACTGTGGCGACGACACCTTTACGCCCAATTTGCCGTGGAGACCGGGATGTTTCGACATACGGAAGAGATCGATCCTTCCAAGAGTCGAATTCCGGATGGCGCCGAATACAAAGGGCGAGGATGGATTCAAGTCACTCATCGTGCCAATTATCAGGCTTATGCGTGTTTCAAAAAAAATTATGATAACGCTGGTCGAACAGTGAATAACGAAGAGGCGGCAAGAGCGCTTTTGCCCGCCACAGCCGAGGCCGGGCGCTGCGGTGATTACGAAAGCATTGCGTCCAATCCGGGGCAGGCTTTCAAATACGATAATAACGCCAACGGAGCTCGAGT